>CAYULK010000260.1:0-4220 GCA_964445625.1 uncultured Calditrichota bacterium | reverse complement strand
ATCGACTTCGCCGTTAATTCGTGCTTCATTTACCAGTACGGCAATATCGGTTTTATCCAATATATCAGACGAATTATTCTTATGCATTTTTAACAATTTGAGCAAGAAATTAGAAACTTTGTTTGCCAGCCAGATGAGTGGATGAAAGATAAAATGAAAGAACTTGATTAGATATATGATTTTTAATATCAGATTATTTGCAAATGTTCTAAAGAGAACTTTTGGAATTATCTCGCCGATAGTCAGTAATGTCAGAGTGATGATAAGCCATGACAGCGTGTTGGAAAAATATGTTATGAGAAATACAGTAGCATATGAAGTTGTTAAGATGTTTGCGATATTATTACCGACCAAAGTTGTTGACAGAAAGAGTTCCGGTTTAGTAAAATATTTTTCCGCCTGAATTGCGCCCCTTTTTTTTTGTTTTAACCATAGCTCATAGCGAAAACGGTTGGTTGATATGAAGGCTGTTTCAGAACCGGCAAAGAAAAATGAGAGTATTAATCCGATAATGCTGATTATAAGGTTTGTCATGAGACAGGTATGGATATTAAAGTATCATGCTTCCAGAATTTATCGTCTCTTTTGGGATAATCCGTCATATAATGCAATCCGCGACTTTCCCTACGGCTCATGGCACATTGCAGAATTAACTTTGCCACACTCGCAATATTGCGTAATTCAATCAAATCATTTGTCACGGTTGTTTTTCGATAAAATTCTTCCACTTCTTCAACGATCACATTTAATCGTCTTAATGCCCGCGCCAGTCGGAAACTCGATCGGACGATACCGACATAATCCCACATTACCGATTTAATGACTTGCCGGTCGTGAAAAATGTAGACCCATTCATCCTGATTAAAAGTACCCTCGATACTCCAGGGAAAGATTTCCGGAGTTTTCTTGCTTCTTGATTTGTTCATCTTAATTGCAGCCCGGGCAGCATTATTTGAAAAAACCACTGCTTCTAACAAGGAATTACTGGCGAGCCGGTTTGCACCATGTACTCCGGTAAAAGCAGCTTCACCGCAAACAAATAATTTATCAATGTTCGCCCTGCCCATTCTGTCTACAACAACACCACCGCACATATAATGGGCAGCCGGAACAACCGGTATAGGATCTGATGTGATATCAAAATTTAATTTAAGACATTTTTGATAAATATTGGGAAAGCGTTCGCGAATCAGGGAGGCTTTTATATGCGATAAATCTAATAGTACACAGCGATCACCACTCCTCTTCATCTCATTATCAATAGATCTGGCCACAATATCACGGGGAGCAAGTTCCGCCCTTTCATCATAGTTTTTCATAAACTGTTCGCCTTTTTGCGTACGCAGGACGGCGCCAAATCCACGAACGGCTTCAGATATTAAAAATGATTCTGCTCCGGGACTAAATAATGTGGTGGGATGAAATTGCATAAACTCAAGATTTGCGATCTTTGCTCCGGCACGATAGGCCATGGCAATTCCATCACCGGTAGCAATATTCGGATTCGATGTATGCAGATATATTCTGCCACATCCACCGGTGGCCAGAAGTGTTGTTCTGGCACGGACTATTTCGACTTTTTTCTTTTTTACATCCAGCGCATAAGCCCCCCAGCAATGGATCCCTTTGCTATAGTCTCTGCCCGGTGTCTGGTGCTCTGTGATTAAATCTATGGCAATATGTTTTTGCAGAACTTTTATATTCGGATGCTTTTTTATTTGATATAGTAGTGCACGTTCAATCTCCTGGCCGGTAAAATCATGCGCATGTACAATCCGGTGGTGCGAATGACCGCCTTCAATACCCAGATCCGGATTTCCTTTTTTTGTTTCAGAAAAGGCAACACCAATGTCAATCAATTGATTTATAACCGCCGGTCCATTGTACACCATATATTTAACTTCTTCTTCATGACAGAGTCCGGCGCCGGCTTCAATAGTATCGTGATAATGTGAATCGTAGGAATCCTGTGATCCGAACACAGAAGCAATCCCACCCTGAGCATAATTGGTATTCGATTCCTTATCTTTCTTCTTGGTAATGATAACAACCTGACCATGCTCTGCCACCTGCAGGGCATAGACCAATCCGGCAATTCCACTACCGATAACGAGAAAATCAGCCGTATCATTCATCATTAATAACCGAATTTATTAGTGTGAAGTATTTATCCTGCATCTTTTTATAATTTAGTGCATTACGAATTGTCAATTTTAATCGATGAGCTGTAAATGGTTTGGGAACGATATCAAAAATATGATCATAAATATCCAGTAGCTTTTTATCTTCATGGTCATGTGCCGACATCATTATAATTAATCCGTCATAATTCAGTTCAATCTTTAATTTTGTAACCAGTGTAATTCCATCCATTCGTGGCATTAACCGGTCAACAATCATAAGATCAAATTTGTCTTTTTTAAGCGCAGCCAATGCAGAATGCCCATTTTGAACAGCCGTGATCACAAAACCGGCATCACTAAGATAAAATTTAACTATTTTAATGATTTCCGGATCGTCATCGACCAGAAGAATATGTTTTGTTAATGCAGACATCAAAGTTTAAACTGATCTATAATTCTAAAAGAAAATTGTTAAGAGTTAAGAAAAAAGCGGACAACGGAAGACCGACAACATTATAAAAACATCCGTCTATTTTCTTTATTAGGAATGCGCCCTGCCCCTGGGCGCCATACCCGCCTGCTTTATCAAAAGATTCACCGGTGTTGATATACGCGCGAATTTCTTCCTGCCGCAAATTTCGAAAAGTAACCAGCGAAGACTCAATATTGAATTTTTCACACTCATTTGCCTGCATGATAAAACCAAACCCGGTTAATACCTGGTGTGTATGCCCGCTTAAAAGTCTGATAATCTCCATTGCATGTTTCTCATCCCGTGGTTTCTCCAGTATCCTGTCTTTATAAACTACTATTGTATCAGCGCTGATGACCAGGCCCTCGGGAAATTTGTCCGCAATATATCGGCCCTTCTTCTTTGCATTTTCTATAACATATTCCCGGGGTGTGAGGTGATCCTGATAAATTTCATCCACATTACTGGGACGAACCGTAAACTCCAGACCTATCATCCTAAGTAGCTCGAAGCGCCGCGGAGAAGCGGAAGCCAGGATAATATCAAATAAGTCCAGGTTCTTAAGCAATGATAACATTTTTCATCCTAAATATATTGCCACCAGACCAACAAGCATGTCCACCTTTAAAATGTTACTCATTTTATTGAGGGTAGCAGGTACCGGTGACTTCCAGCATTTAAATAATACATAGCATACAACTGGATAAATTCCGCTTAAAACAACAATGAGATATATTTCCCCATATATACCTGAAATATAAGGAATTAATGTAAGAATGATCAATAGCATAAAAATAATTGATGTGACAATCAGTGCCGCCCGGGCGCCATAAATTACCGCCAATGTATTTGCAGCGTTCACGCGGTCGCCCTGAACATCCTGAAGATCCTTTATTATTTCACGCCCAAAATGGAAAAAAAATGCAAATAATGCCGGAAAAACAGTACCTTCGACCCGGTTAACGGACATTCCGCCATATATAAATGCCATACCAGCAGACAGACTGACAACAAAATTACCAATCAGAACCATACGCTTAAATTTATAGCTGTACAGGATCAGCAGCAGGCCAATTATTAAGGCCACCAGGAATACCTGAAAATTGATAAATAAGGCCAGAATCCCGCCAAGAACATAGGAACAGAAAAATATAGTATAAGCTGCCCGAATCGATACTCTGCCCGATGGTAACGGTCGTTCAGGTTTATTGATGCGATCAATTTCGATATCAAATATATCATTGATCACATTGGCACCGCTCATAATCAATACCGCACTGAGAGATGCCAGAATTACGTTTTGTACAGGTTCAATACTTCCGGCTACAATTACCGCAATCCAGATACTTAAAAAGGTAATCAGAAGATTGTTGGGCCTGGTTAACAGGATCCAATATTTTATTTTTTCAAGCATTCGTTTAAATTTCAATGTCCTTGTTATCCTCGTTCTCAAAATGTACCTGGGACACACAATGTTTAAATATTTGTTTTACCGCAAAGACGCAACGCTATTCATGGCCCGCCGATTACGCGGATCAAACGGATTTCCGCAGATTATTTATAATATATTTTTTAATTCGTGGAATCCGTGGATAAAAGTTTTTTTAGGCACTTTAGTTCACTTT
>CAYULK010000259.1:0-4257 GCA_964445625.1 uncultured Calditrichota bacterium | reverse complement strand
GTATGGCGATTATTGCTTCTTTATCAGATATAGTAAGTAAATCAAGATACCATCCAAGACCTGATTCCGTCACATCGGTTCCAAAATCAAACCTGATTTCAATTTTTTCATCTTTATATATATCAAGATTAAAACGTGATGATATCCACCCGGCGCTATTTCCGGAGAATCCGCGTTCACCTGCAATCGGGTTGCCAAAACTTGTATCAATAATCACATTATAACCTTCGACCGGAATGAGCAGCTGCCAATCCGGATGTTGGTCACTTCGTATTTTTATATTGCCACCATCAAATTTTTGCTCGATGTCATACCAATGCCAAAATTGCAACATGGCATGATTGAAACCATTTAATTCAATTTCCGGAATTATTAATTCAGATAATTTAGGACCATCTGAGTATATTTGATTTAATCTGGTCGCCCATAATTTTTCCCCGTCATATGCAGACTGAGGGCCATTGGTTGGTATACCCCACTGCCAGTCTCCGGTAGAAGAAAATCCCACCGTATCGAGCTCAAAACTAAAAGTCAGGATACCACCATCAGAAACAATTTCAAATGTGTACACTCCGGAATCCGGCAACACTATTTTGTGCTGCGAATTTGATAAATCTGTAATTTCGATCTGATAAAAAACAGAGTCATTCGCCCCGATACTGTCAGGATCAACCGGAAAGAATCTACTAAAAACATCATTTCCCTGATACTCCAGAAAGAAATAATCAGAATTAGCCGGCGTATTGATGTAATAGTTAACCCGGATATACCCGATACCAATATTATCGGAGGCAGATACAATCACTTCTGCCGGCCAGCGTAAAATTGACTGATCTGTTAAAGGTGAAAAAACTGCAACCGGTGGAATTGTATCCGGCCCGGCATAAAACGAAAAATAATTTAACGGGGCAAGCATTGGCTCAAGAACAATACTATTGAGCGAATCAGTTACAAATATATAGTAATTTATATTTGCTTCTTTCCCGGGTCCGGGTAATTCCGCAAAGTATGTATTATCCAGAGAGTCTTTCTGTAAAGGAACTGAATCAACCGGCAGATCATCAAACCAGAATAACACCCACATATTTGTAGAATCCGGCACCGCCTTGCCCGGAAATATTTCCACGCTCATGTGATAAGGTCCGTCAATATCCTCTGTGTCGGTCAGAGGCTGATGTGTTATCACCGGTAAATAATCATTTAATCTTATAAGACCGTGATGCGTAAACCATGGCACAATTTGAGAAGTATGCACGCCGCCATACAGAAGACTGTCAGCCTGAATAAATGCTCTTGCAGCATCCTCAAACCCGGGACTTGATCCCCATAGATAGTGTGCCTGAATAAACAATTTATCCGTAATTTCCTTACCCAGTCCATTTTGGACATGCATCAGGGCAGAAGACCAGATCTGGCCATTATTATGTTCATGGTCCGGAGTAAAATCATAATCATCGGGATATCGCATATTGGTATCACTGCGCCGTCCGGTCCAAAAAACACCGGTACTGTCATCGGAAACAATTCCGGCATCCCATATAAATACGTGCTGCCAACCGAATTCAAATTGGGAATTTGAATATGAAGTTGCCCAATAGTCAGAGCTGCCTTCCTGCAAAGACTTTGTTTCACCGGTATATGTCATACCATTGGGCTGAACGATGTTTTCCTGGATGGCGTGGGCATATTCGTGCCAGATAACCGCCGCATCCTCTGCGTCATCCACACCACCTTCGCCAAAAACACAAAAATTAGCACTCCCGCCCATATAATATGAGTTGTCCTCACCCAGGGCGCCATGCGGATCTGCCCGGAATTTATACAAACCAGGAATAATAAATTCCAGAGACAACAGGTAACGATATGATTTATCAATATGATAATATACCATAACATCTTCAAATTCCTGTTCACTTCTGGTGTATATGAAACTATCCGGGTTTGTCAACACCGGGAAAACATCATCAGGTTTCTCAATATCTTCCAATCTGACATACGGACCTGATAGAGAATACAGACTGTCCTCGACGAGTATCTGAGGCAATTCAACCAGTATTCTTTGTGCATTCAGAAATTCATTATCCTGATCTGATCCATCGGGATCAGAATAGTCACCGCCATAATATACACCTGCCTTGGTAAGTGGATCCGGATTAAAGACCGCACCGTGACCGGAAACATAATCCTGATACATAATTCTGTTCCGGGTCTGAATAATTTTACCGTCAAAGGCGTCAACAAGCACTTCCCAATCACCGCGCGGATCATCAATGGCAATTCTTACACGAAATATTAACCGGGCATTATCCTCTTTTAATGATAAAATCATCAATTCTGACTCAGGCCCGGCAAAATATTTACCTTTGATATTAATATGTTCACGGGCCAGGTTAAGAGCATTGTTTTTTGATATTTTTGGCGTGAAACTCTGAGGTTGTGGATCTTTTTTTAGCGTACTTGCAATAAATACAACTTCATTCATGTCATTCAAAGTGATGACCAGATCAGATTGATGTACCGGTACTCCGTTCAACGTTTGAGTAAATATAACATGGTGACCCGCCGGTGAAATCTGTATTTGTTGCAGAGACAACATATTTTCCGGATCATTGACACCAAAATGAATTCCATGCATTTTAAGGAAAGATATTGCAGCAGTTTCGGGGTTGCCCTGCCAACGGCCGGGAATTTTTGAATAGACATACCGGATAAGTCCGGTTTCCTTACCAATGCTGATATTTGAAGAGTGTAATGTCAATTCCCGGGACAGTAAATCCTTTTCGATTAACCCGTTTTTTTTAGCCTTTTGACCATAAAGGAAAAAATTGCTGAATATAAGCAGTACCAGAATGGTAAAAGAGACAGATCTTATTTGTTTTGTATTTTGTATTTTCATTACTTATTCTGAAAAATCACCACGAAGCGCACGACGTACACGAAGATTAATAAAATAACTTCGTGCTCTTCCTCCGGGTCCTTTGGATAAATTTAATATTTAATTTCTGACTCTCTTCCTTTGGCAAAACCATTCTTTTGGGTCATTTTTTCAAATCACCCATCAATTTTTCGATGATATCGGCGACCAAAACATTCTCTGCCTCGGCATTATAGGATATCACCAGCCTGTGACGGAGAACCGGCAATACGACGGCCTCGATGTCGGATATATCCGGTGTCACTTTGCCAAGCAAAGCGGCCCGGACTTTTGCCGCAAGTATCAGGTATTGTGAAGCCCTTGGGCCGGCCCCCCACCGAATCCACTCTTTAATATATGATAATGCATTTTCTGCTTCCGGCCGGGTTGAAGAGACCAGACTGACAGCAAAATCGATAACATTATCGGCCACGGGTATCTTGCGTACCAGATGCTGAAAAAATATGATTTCATCTTTGCTTATAATCCGGTCGACATTCTGCGATTCGATGCCTGTGGTCATTTTTACAATTGACTTTTCTTCTTCCTGCGATGGATAATCAAGCCAGAGGTTAAACATGAATCTATCTAACTGTGCTTCAGGCAGAGGATAGGTTCCCTCCTGTTCAATCGGGTTCTGGGTTGCAAGTACAAAAAACGGGAGAGTAATATCGTAGGATTCACCGGCTGCTGTCACCGTATATTCCTGCATGGCTTCCAGAAGTGCAGATTGTGTTTTAGGGGGCGTACGGTTTATTTCATCAGCCAGGATCAGGTTGGCAAATATCGGCCCCCTGATAAATTTAAACGATTTTTTACCGGTACTCATGTCCTCCTCAATTATCTCCGTACCCGTAATATCAGACGGCATTAAGTCCGGGGTAAACTGAATTCTGGAGAACTGCAGATCGAGTATTTCGCCAAGGGTTTTTATCAACAAGGTCTTTGCCAGGCCGGGAACACCTATCAGCAGGCAATGACCCCGTGAGAACAGAGATATCAGGAGATGTTCAATGATTTCTTCCTGACCAATGATCACTTTTGATATTTCATTTTTAATGTTTACTATTAACTTTGTCAGATTTTCAATTGCTTCGACATCATTCTGATTTTTTACTTCAGTCATCTTCGTTTGATCCTTGTACTAAATATGTAAACTGTTTAAATTCTGTTTTAAACAAAGAAAATAGTATACAAATCTCATTCAAATAATGCAATCCAATATTCTATCCAAATCGTTCCTGCTTGATTACACGCGGGAAGAACTCAGGGATTTTGCACAAAAAAACAATTTGGCAAGCTACCGCGCCGATCAAATATGCAGAGATATTTACGTGCAATCC
>CAYULK010000258.1:0-4266 GCA_964445625.1 uncultured Calditrichota bacterium | reverse complement strand
TGGAACATCAGGAATAATTAATCCATCCACACCGCTATTTTTTGCATCATTAATAAATTGAGATAATCCATATGACAGCAAGGGATTGGAATAACCCATCAGAATAATTGGCTTATCAGATTTTGATCTTATTGATCCGGCGTACTCAAGCGTGACATTAATGGTAACTTTATTTTCGAGTGCTGCCTGGGAGGAGGCCTGAATTACCGGTCCATCTGCAATGGGGTCACTGAATGGTATACCCAGTTCCAGCATGTCTGCACCTGAATCCAGGATATCAATCGCCAGAGGCAAAAACTCTTTTTTATCCGGATAGCCGGCAGTTAAAAAAACAGACAGGGCTTTTCGCTTAACCAGATTCAGGTTTTCAATATATGATTTGATATCCGGCATCAGAGATTTTTCCCAATAGTTTTCATGATTGTATTCAGGTCTTTATCGCCACGCCCGCTGATGTTAACGACAACTATCTCATCAGATTTGGTTGCCGGCATCAATTGATCGAGATATGCGATGGCATGTGCGGTTTCCAATGCCGGTAATATTCCTTCAATTCGGGATAGCAACAGAGTTGCATCAAGTGCTTCCTTATCACTTATTGCCGCGTAAGTTACTCGTTCGGTTTCTTTTAATAATGAATGTTCGGGACCGACTCCCGGGTAATCCAATCCGGCAGAAATTGAATGCACCTCCGCAATCTGTCCTTGTTCAGTCTGCAAAAGATAGGTTTTCATACCCTGAAAAATTCCCGGACGGCCTGCGAGCAAAGTGGCACAATGTTCATTGGTATCCAGACCTTTTCCGGCAGCCTCAACACCGATCATTTTAACATTTTTATCATTAATAAACGGATAAAAAATGCCTATCGCATTTGACCCGCCACCCACACAAGCTACGATATAATCAGGCAGTTTTTTTTCCACTTTAAGAATCTGCTCCCGGGTTTCCTGACCGATCACCGATTGAAAATCACGCACAATCATAGGATAGGGATGCGGACCGACAACAGAACCGATAATATAATGTGTATTTCCCACATTTGTCACCCAGTCCCGTATTGCCTCATTAGTCGCATCTTTAAGAGTTCGTGTTCCGGAATTTACCGGTCGGACCTGCGCACCGAGCATTTTCATCCGGAAGACATTCAGACTCTGGCGTTCGATATCCACTTCGCCCATATAGACAACACATTCCAGACCAAATTTGGCACAAACCGTTGCTGTGGCAACACCATGCTGACCGGCACCGGTTTCGGCGATAATTCGTTTTTTACCGGTTTTTTTTGCCAGCAATATCTGACCAAGCGTGTTATTCATTTTATGCGCACCGGTATGACACAGATCTTCACGTTTGAGGTAGATCTTTGCTCTTCCATAATGTGCGCTGAGCCGGTCAGCAAACGTCAATGCAGTCGGCCGGCCATTATAATTACGCTGCAATGCCGAAAGTTCTGATCTGAAATCTTCATCATTTTTAGCATTCTGATATATTTCTTCCAAATCATGCAGTGCCGGAATCAATGTCTCCGGTACATATATACCGCCGAATTGTCCAAATTTTCCGCCCGTATCAGGCCATTTGTACGAACCGCTCACAATAATCCTCTGTTAATAATTGCTACCGGGTATTTCATACTTGCACCCCTTTTCAACATCCAATATCCAACACTCAAATCCAATTTCCAAGGATAAGACAACCTATACGGCATAATCAATCAAACGCTCCTGCAAGTCATATTTTCTCTCCCGGGACATTGGATATTCAGATTCTTATGCACCATACCAAGTCCCCTCCTTGCGGGCCCGTTAAACGGGACCGGAGGGAGGGTCGAAGATCCGACCGTCCCGTGATACGGGATCTTCGACATGGCGGAGATTTAGAGGTGGGTCATTCTTCAACATGTATCGTTCCTTAGTTCATTGTATTTTTTAAATAAATTTTTTATTTTTTTGTGATCCTTTTTTCCCGGAGCTATTTCAACAGATGAAGACAGATCAATGGCAGCCGGTTTTATTTCAGTAAAAATCTGTTCTAAATTTTCTATAGAGATCCCGCCTGCCAGAATTATTTTTTCTCTCAAGGTATCCGGAATATTATCCCATTTAAAAGATTTACCAGATCCTCCATATTCTGAATCCGAGAAAACATCAAGCAGAAAGAAGCAATCTTTGTATTTCTTTAATACATCATAATCAAAATTCTTACCTACTCTGAATCCCTTTATAACCGGAACATTAATATGCTTAATCTGATCCGGCGATTCCTCGCCATGCAGCTGCACCATAGTTAGTCCGCATTCAGACACAATTTTGTTGATATTCGTGACAGATTCATTGACAAAGACACCTACTTTTACTAAAAATGGACCAAGTTTAGAAATTATCTCTTCTGCCCGGTGCGGCGGGATAAATCTTTTACTGCCTGAGTAAAAAATAAATCCCAGCGCATCGGTTCCCTCTTTTTCACAAATCAAGGCATCCTCTAAATTTGTAATCCCGCAAATCTTAATCCTCACGGCGCGCCCATTTCTTAAAATTCTGTAGTTCCCGGGAGATATCTTCACAACGCATGAAATGTTCGCCAACCAACACTGCATTTATCCGCGTCATTTTAAGATGCTGCAGATCATCAGATCCTTTTATGCCACTTTCCGACACCAGTGTAACTTCATCGGGAATTAAATCCGCCAATTTTCCTGTCGTATTCAGATTAACCTTATAATTCTCCAGATTGCGGTTATTGATCCCTACCAAAATATTATTCTCAAAATTTATCTTTTGTATCTGTTCAGTACTATGTATTTCTACCAGAGTTTCGATCCCCAATTCAGCAGCCGCATAGGTCAGTTCTGCTAATTGATTTTTAGAAAGAATTTCTGCAATCAGCAGGACACAGTCAGCCCCATTAGAACGTGCTTCATATATTTGATAATCATCAACAATAAAATCCTTGCGCAATAACGGTACCGTTCTTGATTTTGCGATATCATTTAAAAATGAAATATTACCCTGGAAGAAATGTTGGTCCGTTAATACCGATACTGCATTTATCTCATTGTCCATATAAATCTCAGCCAATTCAAGATGGTTGAAATTCTCGCGAATGATGCCTGCAGACGGGCTGGCTTTTTTAATTTCTGCAATGATCGCTATGTCGGTATGAGAAGTTAATGCCCCATTCATACTTAAAACCGGACGGTTAAAATATTCAGTATCGCTAAAATGGCGATAACGATATTCGCTTCTCAGCTTTTTAACTTCTTCTTTTTTTACGGCAACAATTTCTTCGAGAATGTTCATTTTTTACCATAATAGATATTGATTTTAAACTATTGAGACTTCTGAGAGAAGCAGGTAATAATTGGGAATTAGGAACTGGGAACTGGGAACTGGGAATTTGTAATTTGAATATGCGACAATGGAAAATAATGTTCCTAATTCCTAATTCCTCATTTCTAAATTTAAGCTTTTAACTGCTTTCCTCAGTGTTCTTAGTGGTTAAGATAATTAATGATTTGGCTCTCTAATCTTCTCCAAAGATAATTAATTTTTCTAATCTCTCTTTAGCATTGCCTGTGAGGATCGAGTCTTCTGCGGCTTTGAGACAATTTGCCAAAGAATCCGAATATCCGGCCGTATAAAGCGCCATACCTGCGTTAGCAGCTGTAACAAAAAATTTGGCGTCCTTCTTGCCGGATGTGAATAATTCTCTTATCATCCCGGCATTATTTCCGGGTGTATCTCCTGCTAAATCATTTATATTTAGAACGGGATAGTCAAACTCCGCAAAATTTACGTTATAGTTTTTAATCTGATCCGGTGTATACTCGAAAACCCGGGTCGGTCCGGTTAAAGTTATTTCATCATAGCGGTCATCCGTACATAGAAAACACACTTTTTCCATATCGAGGTATTCTAGTGCTTTAACCATTTTTTCAGCTGCCGGATTATTAAAAGTACCGATCATTTGTCTGCGGATCCGGGCAGGATTTGTCAATGGTCCCAACATGTTGAATATCGTTTTCATACCCAGTTCCTGTCGTACCGGGGCCACATACTTCATGGCCGGGTGATAATCCGGAGCGAACAAAAAGGTAATTCCTACCTCATTCAATGCCTGTGCCGATTTTTCTGCCGGCAGATTAATATTTACACCCAGCTCTTTCAATACATCTGCACTGCCACTTTTACTGGATATTGATCTGTTGCCGTGTTTAGCAACTTTTACACCGGCACCCGCAACCACAAAAGCTGCTGCTGTGGAGAT
>CAYULK010000257.1:0-4368 GCA_964445625.1 uncultured Calditrichota bacterium | reverse complement strand
GCCGTTAACAGCGAGACAGGGGAAATCCTGATCGATATTAATAGCGAAAAATGCCTTGCCCCGGCCTCCAATCAGAAACTGGTTACTTCCGCCGCAGCCCTGGCATTGATCGGGCCGGATGAAATTCTGCATACCTACCTGGAATATACCGGCATCATTCAGAATGGTGTGTTGCAAGGTGATATTTTTATCCGCGGTGAAGGTGATCCTACATTGGGTTCCTGTGCCTTTGATACAGCGAACTGTATGGATACGCAAACCATGCGCTGGGTTAATGAGGTTAAGAGACTTGGTGTTACAAAAATCGATGGAAATATCATCGGTGATGACAGTTATCTGGACCATATGCCCTTGCCCGGGGCCTGGCAGTGGACGGATATCGGTAATTATTATGCCTGCAATACCAGCGGTTTGTGCTTTAATGAAAATCTGTATTACCTGTTTTTTAAACCGGCAAAATATGCCGGTGGTAACGCCACTGTCATCACAACTAATCCCATCGTGCCTGACCTTGAATTTTTAAATCATATGAAAACCGGCCCCAGGGGTTCTGGTGACAAGGGCTTTATTTTTGCCGCACCCTGGCAAAATCTACACCAGCTGGAAGGTACGATTCCGGCCGGAGTAAAGGAGTTTTCGATCAAGGGCTCACTACCGGATCCGGCACTATTTGCCGCTCAATATCTTCAGGAAAATTTAGAAAATAACGGTGTCTCCGTCAGCGGTGAGACCTACACCGTCAGGACCTATACAAAGAATAAAACACCCCGGACACTTATCCATACCACCGATTCAGCGCCATTAAAAGATATTATTTATATTCTGAATAAAAAAAGTAATAATCTCTATGCCGAGCAGTTGCTAAAAATAATCGGGAAAAAAGTAAATGATGAGGGGAGTTTAGAATCAGGAATTACAGCTATCGAAAACTGGCTTGAATCTGAACATATAGATACCGGGGGAATTTTCATCCATGACGGTTCCGGGCTGGCTCTGATTGACCGGCTTTCTACCCGGTTTCTGGTCGATCTATTGATCACTATGAAAAATTCAGAGGTATTCCAGCCATTTTATCACTCGCTTCCCATAGCCGGCGATCCGGATGATATCGGGACATTGCGTCGATTCTGCAGAAATACAAAAGCCGCCAAGAATCTTCGGGCCAAAACCGGATCGCATATCCGTATTCGCGCCCATTCCGGGTATGTGACATCCCGCTCGGGACAGATGATCTGTTTCTCGATGATTGCTAATGACTATACCGGCTCCTCCCGGATTATCAATAATCTGCATGAGAAGGTGATGGTGGAGCTGGCGGAGATTCGGTAATAGGGATAGATGGGCCAAAAGGATAAGAGGATAAAAGGTTAAAAGCCGTAAGAATAAGAAGAGATTTAACAATTATTAAAACCGGTCGTTCCCAAGTACAACTTGAGAACGAGGAGTCCGTGGTAATCCGTCCTTCCTCGTTATACGAGGTAGATCCGAGTCATCATTGTGCTATTTCCAATTTATCCCCGGAGACCGCTACGCTAATCTCCTGGGGAGAAGTTATTCAAATGGATAAAAAAGAACTGATAAAAATTCTCGGGGAAATCGGGATTTTGCTAGAATTAAAGGGTGAAAATCCTTTTAAGGCCCGGGCATATTATAATGCAGCCAGACAACTTGAAACAGTAAATACAGATATTGAAGAGCTGGTTTCTTCCGGTAAAATAGCGGATGTAAAAGGCGTCGGCAAAGCATTGACTGATAAAATCAGCACCCTGGTGACAACCGGTGAACTGCCCTACTATCAGGAATTAAAATCATCCGTTCCGGAGGGTTTGTTTAACATACTTAAGATTCCCGGACTGGGCACTAAAAAGGTTAAAGTGATTTATGAAAAACTGGGTGTAACTTCACCCGGTGAACTGGAATATGCCTGTCGTGAAAACCGGCTGCGCGACCTCTCCGGATTCGGTCAGAAAAGTCAGGACAATATTCTCAAAAACCTCGGGCAGTTTAAAAAATACCGGCAGTATTTTTTGTTTCCGGTTGCTGAACTTGAAGCCCGGAATCTGCTGGAATACTTACAGGAAAATGAAAATATTATCCGGATTGAGATTGCCGGTAGCCTGCGGCGGAAAATGGAGATAATAAAAGAGATCAATATTGTCGCCGGTTGTGAAGCAAAGATGCGTGATTCAATTATGGAATATTTTACCGTCTGTCCGCAAATCAGGGAAACCGTAGTCAGGGATTCAACAAAATCGACTATAAAGCTGCAATCCGGTATCGATGCTAATCTAAACCTGGTTGAGGATGACCGGTTTCCGTTTGCTCTGCATCAGGCCACTGGAAGCAAAGAGCACATCACAGCCATGCACTCCCTGGCGCAAGCAAAGAATCTGAAATTGAATGAGTATGGTTTGTTTCAGGATGATAAACTCCTGACCTGTAAGGATGAAAGTGATATCTACAAAAAACTGGACATGGTTTATATTGCTCCTGCGTTGCGCGAGAATTGCGGTGAAATTGAGGATGGACAAAAGAATCAGTTACCTGATCTGTATGACGGAACACCTTTTAACGGAATATTTCATATCCACACCACTTATAGCGACGGAGCCCATACATTAGAGGAAATTGTCCGGGCCTGCCGGGATGCAGGTTGGCAATATATCGGAATTTCCGACCATAGTAAGTCCGCATTTTATGCCAATGGCCTGACGGAAGATCGGGTGATGGAACAGCACCGGGAGATTGATACACTGAATCAAAAATACACGGATATCACTATTTTCAAGGGGATCGAGGCGGATATTCTTAGCGATGGTCGTATTGACTATGACGATGAATTTCTGACAAGATTTGATTTTGTCATCGCTTCGGTACACAGCATTTTTAATTTATCCGAACATGATATGACTATCAGAATTTGCCGGGCCCTGGAACACCCGGCGGTCACCATGCTGGGTCATCCGACCGGTCGTTTATTGCTGGGACGCGAACCCTATGCCATTGATATGGAAAAAGTCCTCGAGACAGCCGGCAGATATAATAAAATAATAGAGATCAATTCCAGTCCTTACCGTCTTGACCTGGACTGGCGTTGGGGATCGCCGGCCAGACACCACAATATTAAAACAGCTCTTAATCCGGATGCCCATTCCATCGATGGCTTACAGGATTATCGCTATGGTATCAATATCGCGCGCAAAGCCGGTTTTGAACAAGCAGATGTTATAAACTCATTGGATGTACATCAGGTTAAAGAATTATTCTCCAAAATCCATCAGTAGAAAACTAATTATCATTTTATAAATCCGTGAAAATCCGTTTTAATCTGTGTAAATCTGCGTGCCATAACAAGTTCACAATTGCCCGCGGATTGCGCTGATGAAGCCGATTCTCGCGGATTAATTATTTTACTTCCTTTAAATGAATTATCACAATCAACTGTCATTCCGAACTTGGTTCGGAATCTATCTGGATAATTCAAACAGACCCTGAACCAAGTTCAGGGTGACGTTTTTTTGTTTTTATCCAGCATTAGTATATAAAAATCCGTGAAAATCCGTTTTAATCTGCGTGCTATAACGAGTTCCCAATTGCCCACGGATTGCGCTGATAAAACCGATTCTCTCGGATTTTTTATATATTTTTTTCAATTCGTGATCTTCGAGTCTTCTTTGCGTTCTTCGTGTAACAAATATACTTCGCGAAAAAATGATATTATCGATGCCGCTGAAAATGTTTTTTTTAGCAAAGGGCTGGAAGAATCTACCATGGATGATGTTGCCGAAATGGCCGAACTGAGCAAAGGTACGCTTTATCTTTATTTTAAAAGCAAAGAAGAACTCTATCTGGCCATTCATCTGCGCGGCAACCGGATACTCCGCGATATGTTTGCAGAAGCAGTCAATACACCCAAAAACGGGCTGGAAAAAACACAAGCCATCGGACAGACCTATTTTGAATTCTACCGGAAATATCCGGATTATTTTAATGCCATGATTTACTATGAATCACGCAATATCAATTTTGAGGAAGATAATTCCGAGGCCCGGCAATGTATGCTCCTGGGAACAGAAACTTTAGAGATACTGGCAGGCGCCATACAGCATGGCATTGAAGACGGATCGATAAGATCTGCGATAGATCCCCGCAAAACCGCTGTTAGCCTGTGGGGTCAAACTACCGGTATCATTCAAATCATTGTATTAAAGGAAAATATTCTTAAAGAAAGTCTCAATCTAACGGCAAAAGAGATAATTGATTATACCTTCGAATTGATCTATTACTCATTAAAATCTGAATAAACTTTTACAATTAACTAAGGTGCGTTCCCAAGTACAACCTGGGAACGAGAATAGCAAATGAAAT
>CAYULK010000256.1:0-4379 GCA_964445625.1 uncultured Calditrichota bacterium | reverse complement strand
AAATCAAGTCAAAATTTTTATGTCATTGTAATGGTGAAATTTGATACTTAGTTCTATAGTTGTATTGGGAACACACATAATTTTAGTATTTTCTGGCTAATTCAGTACCGGGAAAATATTTCCCCAATATGTGATAGAACTGAAAATTACGTATGGCCATATTTATGGCACCATATTGGCATAAACCCACACCATGTCCGTTTCCGGCACCATGAATAGTAAGAGTAGTATCCGATTCCTGTGCAAAGTAAAACAGATTACTTGGGAGATAGCGCCGTGGGGCTTTGGCAAAAAACCGTCTGATTTCATAGCCATTTAATTCCACAAGTGTATCTGCATAGGAAATGGTAACAGTGTTTGCGCGTCCACCACTTGTACGTTCAGTCACCTGCGCTTCAAAATAGGCATCAATTGTGTCCTCCTGCGGTTCAGCAAACAAACTTTTTCTATAATGCGAATAAAAAGTACTATCCAGTTCTTCTATAGTACGTTTTTCGATCCAGCGAAAATATGGCGATGCACTGCAGGAAAAAACATCACCAATTGCGTCATTACCGACCTGCATATACGTTATATTTGTATCAGAAAACAGATTTTGCGCTGCTTCCAGTTTTCCTCCACAGGTGGAGTGATAATATACCTGTACTAGCTCAGTATTAAAGGTTATAATGGTACCTTTGGTTTCCATAACTGCCTGATCTGCAAGTCTTGTATGCTTTTTGAATCCGGTATAAGCCTGGTCGGCAACAGATGATTGCATATCATATGGATTCCCGGAATTTTCCGCTATTTTTTTCAATGCATAAGTACGTGCACAAATCGCCTGGGCCTTTACGGCCTGATAGTAATTATGATCTACGGTAAAAATTTCGGCCGGAACCACCCCTTTAAGATATTTTTCCAGAGGAAGCCGGTTGATGATATATATATCATCATTTTTCGCAGCCGCAAAATGAATTTCACCGGCATATTCTTTACCCTGAATTATAAAATGACTGCCCGGATCAACCGGTTCCAGAATAATCGGAAAATGATTTCGGTATAATAAATTACGATTACTATTATATATATGAATTCCGTCAGGAATTGGTTCAACTATTAAACTTTTGTTTTGCTCGCCAAATTCATAACGTGCCTCTTCGGATAATAAATAATATGATCCGGTAAATGAGATGGATACCTTTGATGTCAGAGTTTGCAGCAATATCCGAACTGGTGGACTAATGCTTTCTTGCTCCGGAGCCGGTTGTGGGATACATCCGGATACAAATGATATCAGAAGCATACGATAAACATAATTGGAATATTTTTTAAAGGTCATTAAGGATTTAATCCGCCATAGAAAGTTGGATATTTTTTATAACCGGTTCCGAATTCAAATGTATAATTAAAAAATTTAGGGGCGTGCAGCAATAAAGTCAAATTGATAAGATGTTAAAGATTGAAATAAGTGGAATAAAATCATTTATATTGTAATAATATTTTAGTATAATTACTGTAAAAATAGGAATATCGAATATTGAATTTCGAATTATTAAGTACTCAGTCTCTTTGCTGCTCTGTCACTGGTGTCATGTCAGCTTTGTGATGTCAGAGTGTCATGCTGAACTTGCCTGTCCTGAACTTGTTTCAGGATTTCAGCATCTTGTGTTTGCGTTTAATATTCCGAAACCCTGAACACTTTTTGGGAGAATGACGCAACCGACAGTACTTGATTGACATGATATAAGTATCTTTTTGCAAAAATGCCTGGTGGAGAAATAATGAATAAATTAATGGTTATCGTATTATTGCTTATTGTCGGAAGTTCATTTGCTCAGATGCTTCCTGTGACTGAGCCGGAAGCCGTTGGCATGGATGGCAGCGTCCTTGGGCGTTTGGATACGGTTATTGCCAATGCCATTGCCGAAAAACAGACCCCCGGTGCTGTTGTACTGGTATCCCGAAAAGGCTCAGTTGTCTTCCGAAAGGCATACGGTAATTCGATGCTGATACCTGAGAAAAAAGAGATGACAATTGATGCTGTTTTTGATCTGGCATCATTGACAAAACCTATGGCCACAGCCACATCAGTAATGATTCTGATCGATCGCGGAAAAATACGACTTCCGGATGCGGTGTCAAAATTTATTCCGGGATTTAAATCCTGGGAAGATGAAGAAACCGGGGAAAAATCTACAATTCGCATCTGGCACTTACTTACTCATACATCAGGTTTACCACCCTATGCACCGGTCACGGATCTCGAACAAAAATATGGTGCACCGAATCCGGATAGCCTGATTCAATATATTGCAGAAGTGAAGCGTCATAGCCCGCCGGCAACAAAGTTCAAATACAGTTGCCTGAATTTTATTACGCTGCAAAAAATCGTTGAAATAATTACCGGAATGGGGCTGGATCAATTTTCTGAAGAAAACATTTTTAAACCATTAAATATGAATAACACGGTATATACTCCTGATGTCGCCTGCGCTGTTACCGAGATTGTTGATGGTAAACCACTTGATGGCATAGTTCATGATCCTCTGGCCCGGGTCATGATGGATTGTGTGTCGGGTAACGCCGGCTTGTTTTCGACTGCTGATGATATGTCGGTATATGCCATGATGATGCTGAATATGGGAGAGTATAATGGCGTGCGTATTTTAAGCCCGCTGGCAGTCAGAACAATGACTACTGTGCCCGATAAAGTTCGTTTCGCCGGAAGAGCACTGGGTTGGGATGTGGATTCGCCATATTCATCAAGTGGGGGTGATCTTTTCCCCTATGGATCCTATGGCCATACCGGTTACACCGGAACTTCAATGTGGCTAGATCCCATGACGGAAACAGTGGTAATTCTGTTAACCAACCGGGTGCATCCGGATGACACGGCAAGTGTGGTCAGGTTACGCAGCCTGGTGGCAAATGTCGTGGCTGCGTCGATAATAGATCTTGAATAATAAAAATTGAGGGAAATATGACCAGATTATCAGCTTTAATCCTGGGTGGTGGACAAGGAAGCCGTCTACAGCCGTTAACTCAAATTCGTTCCAAACCGGCAGTGCCTATTGCCGGCAAATTTCGTCTGATTGATATTCCGATCAGCAATTGTCTGCACTCGGGCATCAATCGTATATTTATTCTCACCCAGTTCAACTCGGAATCATTGCACCGGCATATTCATCTTACTTACCGGTTTGATAATTTTTCCGGCGGATATATCCGGATACTTGCTGCGCAACAGACAGCGGAAACTATGGATTGGTACCAGGGAACAGCCGATGCGGTACGCAAAAACCTGTTTTTTTTCCGCGATCTCGATGACCATATTATCATATTGTCCGGTGATCATCTTTACCGTATGGACTACCGAAAATTTTTCGATTATCATCTGCGCACCGATTCTGATATATCAATTGCTGTAAAACCGATACAGGAGAATGACGCCAGGGAATTCGGCATATTGAAAGCAAATAGGGAGGGGCGAATTACATCGTTTTATGAAAAACCATCCGAGCAGAAAATTCTTGATGATTATCGCGTAGATCCCTCATTATTTAATAACTTTGATATTGATTCTGGAGACCGGACGCATATTGCATCTATGGGTATTTATATTTTTAATAAACAGATTTTGTTTGATGTTCTGGAAAATAACACAATGGAAGATTTTGGCCGGGAAATAATTCCTGATGCAATTAAATCATTAAACTGTAATGCTTATTTTTTTGATGACTATTGGCAGGATATTGGTAGTATGCGCAGTTTTTTAGATGCCCATATGGACCTGACAAAGCAGGTGCCGGACTTCAATTTCTACGATGAAAAATATCCATTTTTTTCGCGTCCCAGGTTTCTGCCGGCGTCAAAATTTAACGATTGCCAGATTCACGATTCAATAATTGCAGACGGCTCAATTATTTTGCAATCAAAAATTGTCAATTCAGTAATCGGAATCCGGTCTTATATTGACCACGGTACTCAAATCCAGGGCTCGATTGTTATGGGAAATACAAGATATGAAACTATAGAGGAGCATAATGCAAACCGTGATGCAGGACAACCAATTCTGGGTATAGGCAGTAATTGTAATATTCGAAATGCCATACTTGACCTGGATGTCAGAGTGGGAAATAATGTACAACTGATCAATCATGAACAGGTTTTGGAATCGTTCCAGGATAATTATGCTATCCGGGATGGAATTATTATTATTCCGAAGGGCGCTGTCATCCCGCATGATACAATTATTTAGTCTGGTTAATTCATAACGCGGCAAGCCGCAAGTGACTAAAGTTAAAAGTGATCTAAAGTGACTAAAGTTCTTAAAAAACTTTTATCCACGGATTCCACAGATTAATACGGATTTAAAAATCTATTATAAATAATCCGCG
>CAYULK010000255.1:0-4424 GCA_964445625.1 uncultured Calditrichota bacterium | reverse complement strand
AATAAAAAGTCTTAATAATGTTTTTTCCATATTTTTATAATATTAGTCATATTCAATTTATTCCATTCCTTTTAAATGAATATTCATTTAGTTAATCAGGTAAAATTTTTTACAGTTTTATTGCATCCCAGGCCAGAGTAAAGGCCGTTTCTATATTTTCCTCATTTTTAACAAAATTGGTACATAAACGCTGGTTCGACAGCGTGAATATCGGGTAAAATATAAATGTTGCCAGAACATCATGGCATACATCCTTAATAATCTTTTGCTCAATCCCCCTTACAAGTACCTGAATAATGGGTTCAAAATATTTTTCAACCTCCGTTTTATTTACCAATGTGCTGTATGGCGAGTTGGAGAATTGTTCGGAAAATTTGATATAGTCAGGATGTTTCTCTGCATAATCAAACATATTTAGCCACAATTTTCTTAGAATATCCCGGATCGGAAGACTATCATCAAAGTTCTTTAATATGGTTTTACTAAGACTCTGTTTAATATTCACATATGTGGAAACCAGTAAATCCTCTTTATTTTCGTAATAAATATAGATAGTAGCCGGTGAAATGTTTGCTTGTTTTGCAATTTTTGCAACTGAACCGGCAACAAATCCGATTTCGTTCACCAATTTCACTGTTGCTTCGAATAGAGATTCTTGCTTGACTTCATCCTTTAATCGCATGGCTCAATAATAAATGATCATTCATTTAAAATCAAGTTTTTTTAAAATCGTTATGATAATTTTTAAACATTGCAGCAAAATCTTTTTATTCTCTTTGTGACACATTATTCTATTTTTTGATTTTATACGTTTTATATCTTAAAATTGTACTTTCGACAAATAAGGAAAATTGTGTGTTCCCAGATACAATCTGGAAACGATATGAAGGGCAAGAGTACGTTCCCAAGTGCAACTTGGGAACGAGGTAGAGTAGTCACACACATTCCCGGGTACAACTTGGGAACGAGGGAAATAAAAACTAAGGTATTTATCCAAGTATAACCTGGGAACAATATTGAATATGATAGGAAGAATATGAAGGTAATTGAACATCTTGATAAAGCACAAAATCCGTTAATCAGTTTTGAGATCATTCCACCTAAACGTGGCGGTGATATAAAAAGCCTGCTGCGGGTAATCGATGATATAACAAAATATAAGCCTCCTTTCGTTGATATCACCAGCCATGCTGCTGAAGTGATCTATGAGGAGACATCCGAAGGCATAAAAAAGAAGGTCAAACGCAAAAGGCCAGGTACATTAGGCATTTGTGCCCTGATTCAGAATAAATATAATATTGATGCGGTGCCGCATATATTGTGCCAGGGCTTTACCCGGGAGGAGACGGAAGATTTTTTAATCGAAATTCAATACCTGGGGATAGAAAACATACTCGCCATCCGGGGTGATGAAAGTTCTTATCAAAAGCCGCTTTCACACGGCCGCAGTATAAATACCTTTGCTGTCGACCTGGTGAATCAGATTACCAATATGAATCGTGGTAAATATCTCGAAGACAGTCTGCTCGATGCCAAAGCCTCGGATTTTTGTATCGGTATCAGCGGATATCCGGAAAAACATTTTGAGGCACCAAATCTGAAAGCGGATATTCGTTATGCCAAGGAAAAAGTTGATGCCGGGGCCGAATATATTGTAACCCAGATGATTTTTGATAACAAAGTCTACTACAATTATGTTGAGGAATGCCGCAAGGCAGGAATTAAAATACCCATTATTCCCGGTCTTAAGATATTGCTCGCTAAATCGAATTTGAAAAGTCTGCCGCGAAATTTTCATATCAATATTCCGGAGGGACTTGCTGATGAAGCTCTGTCCGCCAAGCCGGAACACACTATGGAAATTGGTGTCAACTGGGCCGTTCGTCAGGTTGAGGACTTGTTAAACAATGGTGTACCTGCGGTTCATTTCTACATTATGCAGAATTCCAAACCGATAAATATGTTGATGAGTAAACTAAAATTGTAACCGCTATGGTTATTTTTTACTTTACGTACGATTATCATCGAGGAAAACAGGTTATAATATGAAAATCGCCGGCATATTTATTCTGATTTTATTATTTATCTCTACGTTCTTTGAATTATCCTCCGCACAAAAACTGATCTCGGGTACACAGGAATTACTAGATCACCTCGAGAATTTTTCTGATCTAAAAGTTGACCAGATACGAATTGAGTTACGAATCCGGCAACCCCTGGATCACGATAATCCCGCTACCGGGCATTTTTACCAAAGGGTTTTTCTTTTGCATAAGGAATTTAATAAACCGGTACTGCTTGAAACCGAAGGATATGCTGCCCGTCCCGATAAAATCAGTGAAATAACAAAATTGATCGATGCTAACCAGATTATTGTGGAACATCGGTATTTTGGTGAATCAATACCCGATTCCCTTGATTATCAATATCTCAATATCCGGCAGGCAGCTGCTGATCATCATCGGATTACGCAATTATTTAGACAAATCTATACAGGTAAATGGGTTACTTCGGGGATCAGCAAGGGCGGACAGACAGCTATGTATTATAAACGATTCTATCCACATGATGTTGATGCAACAGTTTGCTATGTGGCGCCGTTGAATTTTTCAGATGAGGAACCGCGAATATATGATTTCCTGGATAATGTCGGAAATGAGGATTGCCGCAGGCGCATATTTGAATTTCAAAAATTGCTCCTGAATAAACGGACAGAGTTACTTCCACTATTTGAGGAATACAGTAAAAAGAAAAAATATCGTTATCAGATCGGTCTTGAGAAGGCATTTGAATACAGCGTGCTGGAATATTCCTTCGCATTCTGGCAATGGCAGAAAGAGAATTGCGACGAAATTCCGGATGCAACGGACGAAATTTACAGAATATTCGACCATTTTATTTCCGTTTCTTCGCCTTTCTATTTTGCCGATACAGGTATCGTAAGATATCAACCATTTTTCCACCAGGCGCTAAATGAAATTGGTTACTATGGGTATGATCCGGACTTGTTAAATGGGTTAATTACTAAAATTACAGATCGAAAATTCACCTTTTGTGCTCCTCCGGGCACGATCCCTTCATTTGATCCACAGGTGATGAAGGATATTTACGACTGGATCCTGAAAAACGGGAATAATATGATTTTTATCTACGGGGAATATGATCCGTGGAGTGCCTCCGCGATTAAACTCACAGGTCAAACCAATTCCATTGTTATGATAAAACCAAAAGGTTCACATAGCACACGTATCAGGCATTTTTCTGATCAGGATAAAAACAAGATCTATGCAAGACTTGAGAAATGGCTGGATGTGAAGATAGATTTGTGACCCACCACCTGATCTGCCTGCCTCCAAGCATTGCAGGGAGGAGAACTTTTAGGGGAGATAATTACAAAGTTTAACTTGAGACGTAGAAAAACTAATGCGGGTTCCCGTTCCCAAGTACAACTTGGGAACGAGGGAATCAGATATTTAAATTTAAAGGGAAAATAAAAATGAATCTTAGTACTAAAATTTTATGCATTTTCTTTATTTTAGCAATTACTGTAATTGCTCAGGATAAGATAAATTTTGCTGAATATTTTACGAATCACACTATGCGGATTGATTATTTGCATGTGGGTAATGCGGAAGAAGAAATGTATATAATGGATCAGATATATAAAACCGGTGTGTGGTCCGGGACCGTGAATAATCTGACACAGCCGCCAGATTTAGGGAAATACTTCTATAAAGTTTTTGATAAAAGTGGTGAAAATCTTTTGTATGCGAAAGGATTTGATACATATTTCGGCGAATACCAGACAACTAAACCCGCGCTTGAAGGAATTAAGAAAAGCTATCATGAGAGTGCTTTAATTCCCTATCCGAAAGAGCCTATCTTATTTGTCATCGAAAAACGGGATCGAAAACAAAAGTTACGACCTGTATTTAATCAGATTATCGATCCTGATGACTATCGTATCATGGCTGAATCCCAGGGTCCTGAGTCAGAAATAATTGAAGCTACACCGGCCGGTGATCCGAATACGATGGTCGATATTGTGATTTTAGGCGAAGGATATAGTACTAGCCAGAAAGAAATATTTGAAAATGACTTAATGCGGTTTACCAAGATATTCTTTGAGTGGCAACCTTACAAAGACCTGCAGACAAAATTCTGCATCCGGGGAATTTTTGTAGCATCCATTGATTCCGGTGTGACTGAACCACGTAAAAAAAGTTATAAAAAGACTGTATTTAAATGCACTTTTAATTCCCTGGACTCAGAAAGGTATTTACTGACTGAAGACAACAAAACGATGCATGACTATGCGGGAATAGTGCCCTATGATGCCATATTTATCATGGTAAACTCCGATAGATATGGCGGCGGCGGTATTTATAATAGTTTCTGCACATTTACCAGTGATGGTCGATGGA
>CAYULK010000254.1:0-4434 GCA_964445625.1 uncultured Calditrichota bacterium | reverse complement strand
AGATACGTATACCATATTCACAGCTCAGATTTCATAATAGAAAAATCTATGAATGGGGTATAAATTTCCGGCGGGATATAAAACGTCGCAATGAAACCAATTACCTTGTTTTTACACCAAAAAATGGTAGCGGATTTGTTTCACGTTTCCCTATTCTTACCGGCATCACAGATATTAAGCCGTCACGGGCGGCCGAATTTCTTCCTTACGTCCGCGCCAAAGCAGAATATATAGACGCTGGGTTTAATAATCCGTTCAATGATGGATCGCGGTTCAAACCCGGAACGGGTATGGATTTTAAATACGGTCTCAGTAATAATCTCACACTCGATGGGACGATTAATCCTGATTTCGGACAGGTTGAAGTGGATCCTGCCGTTGTAAATCTCAGTGATGTCGAGACATATTTTGAGGAAAGACGTCCGTTTTTTATCGAGGGATCATCCACCTTTCGATTCGGTTCTGGCGGATCGCGCAGGAAATTTGACCGGTAAAGTAGGGGAAAACTGGAACCTGGGAACTATTCATGCCATCACCAACAGAGAATATGCGGATATATCTTATAATGGGGAAATTTCAAAAGCCGAAGTTGAACCCATGACATATTATGGTGTATTACGGGCGCAGAATGAAATTGATAAAGGCAGACAGGGAATTGGTTTTATATCAACATTAGTTACCCGCAATTTTAAAGATCAATCTTTGCGAAATGAGATGAATAGTGATGCCTTCAGTTTTGGACTGGATGGATGGACATTTCTCGACAAAGATAAAATGTGGGTGGCAACCATGTGGTCGGGAATGTCTCATATCCGGGCAAATCAGGAGCAAATGCTGAGTTTACAGACCAGTTCACGGCATTATTTCCAGAGACCGGATGCCAGCCATGTAAGTCTGGATTCTTCAGCGACTTCACTGACCGGATATTCGGGGCGTATTCTGCTCAACAAACAAAAAGGAAATGTCATATTTAATTCCGCTCTTGGATTTATTGATCCAAAATTTAATATCAATGATGCCGGATTTATGTGGCGTGGCGATGTGATTAACGGTCATGTGGGTAGTGGTTATCAATGGACTGACCCGGGATGGGCCACTCACTATAAGTCCACCCAGCTGGAGATTTAATATCCGGGTAGTTAGTGACGACAGGAAACCTTTAACTATTAGATTCATGACCCGTGTATTCACCCGAAATGCCGAAGATTGGAGCCGCGGTATTCGTATTTCAATTGAGTGGAAACCACTCCCCAATCTTATGCTCAGTCTGCATCCCGGAGTATCCTGGGATCAGGAATTCACACAGTGGATTGATGAGTTTAGTGATCCAACCGCAACTCATACCTATGAAAACAGATACGTCTTTGGCGAGATGTCTCAGGTGGAATTTTCTGCCGGCATCCGAATGAATTGGACATTTACACCAAAATTAAGTTTTCAACTATATGCACAACCGCTCGTCTCAAAAGGAGATTTTACTAATTTTAAGGAACTTGCCCGTCCGGATAGTTATGATTTCAACATATATGGTGAAAATGGTTCTACCATTACAAAAGAAGACGGAGTCTACACTGTTGATCCGGATGGACCCGGTCCGGCTCAGCCGTTTTCTTTTGCTGATCCGAATTTCAATATTAAATTATTGCGTGTAAACGCGGTTTTACGCTGGGAATATCTACCCGGTTCAACACTTTACCTGGTATGGACCCAGAGCAGATATAACGATTTTTACCGTAGCGATTTTCAGTTTAATGATGCATTTAATACATTATGGCATGAAAATTCTGATAATATTTTTATGGCCAAGTTAACGTACTGGTTTCATTTATAGGTATCAACTCCGGTTGCAGTCTTTTTTTACCGGGAAGGCAATTCGGCCATGAATTGCCTGTTGATTCGATCAATCAGTTTTGGCCCTTCATAAATGAATCCGGTATAGAGTTGAATGACGCTGGCCCCGGCCCGTATTTTTTCTACCGCATCGTCAGGTGAATGTATACCTCCCACAGCGATAATCGGGAATTGTCCTCCGGACTTTTGTGAAAGATAACGAATAATTTCAGTCGATCGATCTTTCAACGGTTTACCGCTAAGCCCACCGGCTCCTATTTTTTCAATCGTCTTCCGGGGAGTCACAAGGTTTGTTCTTGCAACTGTGGTATTTGTTGCGACAACACCATCAATTCCTGTTGACAATACAATTTCTACAATATCATCCAGTTGACCTTTATCTAAATCAGGAGCAATTTTCAGCAGTATCGGTTTTCGGAATTCTTTTTGTGCATTTTTCTCCTGTAAATCATTCAGGATCTTCCTTAACGGCTCCTTTTCCTGTAACTCCCGCAATCCGGGAGTATTGGGCGAACTTACATTAACTACAAAATAATCCACAACATCGAACAGAGAATCGAAACAGGTATTATAATCATCTCCGGCCATCTCATTTGGCGTCGCTTTATTCTTACCGATATTGCCACCTACAATGATATCAGATTTCCTTAATGCTAATCGTTCTCTGATGCACTCCAATCCATCATTATTAAAACCCATACGATTTATGAGTGCATTGTCTTTTTTCAATCGAAATATCCGCGGCTGATCATTGCCGGATTGTGCCTTTGGAGTGACCGTTCCAATCTCCACAAAACCAAAACCGAGGTCGGCAAGTTGATCTACGATCTCGGCATTTTTATCAAAGCCGGCAGCCAAACCCACCGGATTGCGGAATGTTAATCCAAATAATTCCTTTTGCAACTCGGGTTTATTGCTTGAGTATATAATACCCAGAATCTTACTCACCAGAGGAATCTTTAAAAATAAAACCAGAAAGTTATGAACTTTTTCCGGATCAAATATAAATAATACAGGTCTGATAAAAATTTTATACATATTCATAGGATTTTATCCTGAAGAATTCTTTCCTGATATTTGGCATTTAACCGGGTCCACACCATTATGTAAATCTAAACTTGCGTGTTTAGAAATAATCTGTCTATATTGGTTAGTTCTAGTAATATTACAAATTGAATTGTTTAATTACAGGTTTTAAATATATATTTAATTTTTATTTCAAGCAATTATCATACAGGAATTCAACATGAACAACAAACTGATACGTAAGGGATGGTATGATGGCTGGTTCTATGCCTGGTTTATCGATTCAAATTTTACCCGGTTTCGCAACAGAATATTTAAATATATCGAGCCGGATCAAAGGATTATTGATATTGGCTGTGGGACCGGTGGATTTACACAAAAGATAGCAGAAAGAAGCAAGTATGTGCTTGGTGTCGATATATCTGAAAAACAAATTAAAATGGCAAAGAAACGATTGGGCCGGACAGGCATGACAAATGTTGATTTTCTGCATGCCAGTGCGACAGACTTGAAAAACAATATTAATGAAAAGTTTGATTATGCGATTCTGACCTTTATCCTCCATGAAATTCCGCAACCGGAACGCATTAGAATACTAGCCAATATTAAAGAATTTGCTGAGAAAATTCTTATTCTTGATTATCATCATCCCATGGCCCATAACTTTTCCGGATATATAATCCGTCTAACTGAATTTTTTGCCGGAAGGGATCATTTTGAAAATTTTCGTGATTTTAACAAACGAGGTGGTTTAACTCCACTGCTTCAGGAATCCGGATTTAGAATTGTTCAGGATAAAATTAACCGCCCACAAGTATTCAGAACCGTTGTATCTGAAAACTCAGCCTGATGTCAATATCACCAAATCGACTTCATTTTCCATATATCCAGATTTTTAATTACTGTATTCTTATCACTTGAAAAAATTTCGAAATTCAAATCATCTCTATTCGGATAGATCACTTTAGTTGCACATGTTTCACCCTTATTGACAAATATCTCAATCACTGTACGATCAAAATAGAATTGTACTGTTTTGATTTTTGCCCCGGGCTCAGGCAGGACAATAATTTTTTCATCACCAAATATGAAAACTCCGGGGCTAAGTAAAATTTGATAAGATTTACCGGTTTCCTGCTTAAATCGAAAACCTATATTTTTTGTACCACAAGTACCCATATTTAGAAATAATTCAAATTGTGCTTGTTCAGCCTCAATTTTTATAGAATTGTTCTTCAGAGCGATATTAGTTTTTTGGAATCCGGCTCCACGTAACCTGGCTAACTCAGCAACCGGTTTCTGGGTCAATCGTCCTTTTTTATTTATTGACAGTTCTCTTGGCAATGGAATCGCTCCCTGCCAGCCCTGTCCTTTTTTAAATCCCGGGATCCAGCCAAACAGAATTCTTCTTCCATCATATTTCTGCAAAGTATTGGGTGCATAATAATTCCCATCTGCTCCATTATCAATCATTCCGTGTGTCTCAGGCGTAAATTTCACATTCTTTATATCAAGAGCACCAATATAATATTCTACATGTCCATGTGGTGAATAGAT
>CAYULK010000253.1:0-4467 GCA_964445625.1 uncultured Calditrichota bacterium | reverse complement strand
ACTATAACAACGGCGATGGTACCTTGACCGAGGCGATGAGACAGTCCATGGGGCACGTCAGCAGGGCCTCGATGGGGAATGATTTGGCGGATTTTAATAATGATGGTCTGCTGGATGTTCTGGTATTGGATATGATGCCTGAGAAAGAGGAAATTAGAAAATCGTCTATCAGTGCTGATCCCTATGATATATATAATATAAAGTTACGATTCGGATATTATCATCAATTGCGCAGAAATATGCTCCAGCTTAATCGCGGGCCTGCTATCGCGGACAATACCGAATCGAAACTGACACATTATCTGTTTAGTGATATAGGACAATTTGCCGGCATTTATGCAACCGACTGGAGCTGGTCTCCCCTGTATGTTGATCTGGATAATGACGGTTACAAAGATATCTTCATCAGCAACGGGATTTTTCGCCGGCTTAATGATTTGGATTATCTGAGATATGTTAATCAACCGGAGGTTCAGATTCAGATAGGCGGAAGGGTAGCTCAGTTAATTCCCACTCCCATAAATATAGTCCTGCTGAAGGAGATCCTGCAACACATGCCCAGTGTTCCGGAAGCAAACTATGCTTTTCACTCTCAAGGTGATCTTACTTTTATCAACCGCGCTGCTGAATGGGGGCTTGGCGATCCTGGCTTTTCTAGTGGATCATCGTATGCGGATTTCGATAATGATGGCGACATGGACTTGGTAGTCAATAATGTCAATGCACCCTCTGCTATATATAAAAATCTTCTTTATCCGGATACCCAAGACGCCACCATGAAAAGGGATAAAATTAAAAACAACAAAAATTCAAATGATATTGCTGATAAAGCCTATCGCTTGACCAGCACAGGTTATCTCAAAATTAAGTTGGTCGGCAAGGACCAAAATACACTTGGGATTGGAACCAAGATCATTCTTTATTATAGCGATAAATTATTTTTTCAGGAATTAATGCCTACGCGGGGATTTCAATCATCGGTGGAACCGGTGTTGAATTTCGGATTAGGAAATATCGATCGGCTGGATTCGCTAAAAGTGATCTGGCCAACCGGTGAATACCAAGTGATGAATAATATCCCGGTCAATCAAACAGTCACCCTGAATCAAAACGACGCCAAAACCGCTTACACCTATACATCCCGGAGAATTGATAAGCCACTATTCCGGAATATTACCAAAACAATAACGCTCGACTATTCGCACCAGGAAAATAGATTCATTGAATACAACCGGGAACCGTTTATCCCCCATTTCTTATCCACGGAAGGCCCGGCCCTGGCCATAGAGGATGTTAACGGTGACGGCCTGGCAGATTTGTATCTTGGCGGAGCAAAATTTCAGTCCGGCGGCATCTTCCTTCAGAACCGGCAGGGAGAATTTGATGCTATTAACGATTCTGTATTTGTAAAAGATAGCCGGTGTGAAGATGTGGATGCGGTATTTTTTGATGCGGATGGGGATGGTCTTCCTGATCTCTATGTTGTCAGCGGCGGCAATGAGTGGTTTGGAAAGGCAAAACCTCTGCAAGACCGGCTTTATATGAATATGGGAGACGGCCGGTTTCGTAAAGTAGAAGCTCTGCTCCCGGAAATTTATGCCAATGGCTCATGCGTGAAACCCACTGACGTTGATAATGATGGTGATCTGGATTTATTTGTTGGTAGCCGATCGGTGCCGAAGAACTACGGTATCATTCCCGAAAGTTATCTACTGATTAATGATGGCCACGGAAAATTCACTATAAAGGCCGGGCTATTCCAGCAGGCAGGAATGGTTACCGATGCGCTGTGGGTGGATTTGAACAAGGATGGCTACCAGGATCTCGTCCTTGTGGGTGAATGGATGCCGGTAACTGTATTTTATAACCAAACAGGTGAATTTATCAATGTCACTGAGAAATATGGACTCCAAAGCACTACCGGCTGGTGGAATACAGTAGCAGCAGTGGATGTCAATCAAGACGGATTTATAGATCTGGTGGCTGGGAATTTGGGATTAAATTCCCTTCTTATGACCTGTCGGGATAAACCGGTGCAGTTGTTTATTAATGATTTCTCAGAAAACGGCCGACAGGAGCAGATTCTTACCTATTATAACGGAGAAAAAGCTTATCCTCTGGCATCAGCCGACCAGATGCTTTCCAATATTCCCGCTCTACAAGATAAATATACCACTTATAAGGATTATGCGGGTGAATCTATTTGGGATATTTTTCCCGGTGAACAGCTAGCATCTGCCAAAGTTCGCACAGTGAACGAGTTCGCTTCCATTCTGCTGCTTAACAATGGAAACGAAACCTTCAGTATACGGCAACTGCCGGATGAAACACAGTTTTCACCTGTATACGCAATATTGATTGATGATTTTAACCACGATGGTTATCAGGATATATTGTCAGGCGGTAATTTTTACGGTGTGCCGCCTATCATAGGAAGATATGACGCTAGTTATGGCTGTTTACTTCTTGGCGATGGTACGGGAACATTCAAGCCGGTCAGCCTTCAAAAGAGCGGATTTGTGGTTACCGGTGAAATTCGCAAAATAAAGTCGTTACAGACGGCATCCGGTGAAACCCTGGTCATAGTTGCCCGCAATAATGACACCGTGGTGATATTTAAACCAATGAAAAGTCTCCGAATTGAGTGAAGATTAAAATTCGACACAGAAAACTGAGGTGAAGATTGAGTCAAGAGTTCGTTTGGTGGAAGCACGGTGTTTTTTACCAGATTTACCCACGCAGTTTTATGGACAGTAATGGCGATGGCATCGGTGACTTACAAGGCATTATTAACCGACTTGATTACGTGGTAGAACTAGGTGTTGATGCAAGATGTACTCCGCTTTTGGCTGGATAAGGGTGTGGATGGATTCCGTATGGATACAATAATGTGTTGTATTAAACATCCTGACTTCCCCGATAATCCACCCATAAAGGATAACAGCCCCTACAAACCGTTTGGACGGAAGCTGGAACCTGTTTACTCCATGAGTCAACCTGAAGTCCATGAGATCTCACGTGGATTTCGCAGGATCTTTGATAGTTATAATGGTGAACGAGTTATGATAGGGGAAACATGGATATTTGTACTTACTGAACTGGTTAAATACTATGGTGAGAAACTGGACGAATTTCACATTCCGTTTAACTTTATGGGTACGGCAATATCCTGGAATGCAGCAAAGATGAAGGATGCTATCTCGGCATATTATGCCGTAATACCTAAAGGAGCAACTCCCAATTTCGTATTTGGCAGTCATGACGTACACCATCTCGCTACTCGCTTTGGTCCGGAAAATCACCGGTCAGCCGCTATGTTGTTGTTAACGCTGTGGGGAATTCCGACAATATATTATGCTGATGAACTGGGTATGGAAGATGTTAATATTCCTATAGAACGTTGGCAGGATCAGTGGGGAAAAAATAATCCCAATCTGAACGTAGGCCGTGATCCTGAACGCACGCCAATGCAGTGGAATGAATCACCTAATGCAGGATTTTCACCGGCAGGGGTGAAAACATGGTTGCCGGTAGCCGGGAACTATCAGGAATTTAACGTTTCAAACCAGCAGTGTAGCCAAACATCGACACTTAATTTCTACAAAACCTTGCTAAAATTGCGACGGGAAATGCAGGCCTTACATGCCGGCAATTTCGATTTTGTAGAAGAAATACCGGTTGATATAGTGGCCTATATTCGTAGTGCGAAAAAGCAGCGTGTCTTGGTGGTTATCAATTTCGAAGGCAGTAAGCATCGCTTAAATTTATCATCTCTGAACAGGTCAGGCAAGGTGTTACTCTCTTCGCAATCGATGAAATCTGATAAGGTAAACCTGTCTGATTTGGTGTTAAATCCGCATGAGGGTTTGTTAATATATTTGACGTGAATACGAATTTTTTTACTAAATGGATGTGTCCATCATATTGAGATAAAAGAATGAACGTATTGCTTCCTTTAATTATGCATTCAAATCGTTGAGGACCGCCATGAATCCGGATTTTAGTTTACACCCTATTGATTTAACAATAATCGGTTTGTATATCGTATTTGTCGTTTGGTTGGGATTTTATTTCTGGTGCACCAACCAGTTTATGGTGCAGCGCGTGCTCAGTGCTAAAAATTTACAGCATGGGCGATTAGGGAGTCTGTTCGCGGGATTCCTGAAGCTACCGGTATTATTCATAATGGTCTTGCCTGGAACCTTTGCCATTCTACTATATCCGGAACTGCCCAAAGCGGATTTAGTGTATCCGACCCTAATGTTTGACCTTTTGCCTGTCGGGCTTCTTGGGCTGGTGATGGCGGGTTTTATTGCCGCGCTGATTTCACAAATTGACTCAACTCTGAATTCTGCATCGACCCTGGTAACGATGGACTTTATCGCAAAAGCGAAACCGGGACTTACAGAACGCCAATTGATGGTTGTTTTGTCGTTGGGTCACTTTTATATTCATGGTTTTAGCAGC
>CAYULK010000252.1:0-4492 GCA_964445625.1 uncultured Calditrichota bacterium | reverse complement strand
TAAAAGATTTGCGTCTCCATTGCGTCATTGCGGTTAAGTAATCTGTGGCTAATTAAACAGATCAGCCAGATCCTCAGGCATGACTGGTAAACGATTAAACTCCCGGCCAAAAATCATCCATAATGCCGAAAGTACCGCCGGCGCAGCACCAACCAGGGGCAGCTCCCCGAGTCCTTTGGCACCAAACGGACCATAAGGATACGGATTTTCCATTATCTGAACATCAAATTCAGGGATCTCTCCGCTAGTCGGAATTATATAATCGGTAAAGCCGCTGATATTGTAACTTCCCTGTTCGATTCCTACTTTTTCATACAGTGCATAGCCAATGCCCTGCAATGAACCACCCTGAATCTGTGCCACGGCCTGGTCATGATTTATCGCCTTACCAATATCATGTGTGGTGGTATATCGCTTTACAGTAATTTCAAACGTAACCGGATCAACTTCAATTTCAGCCACCGCAGCCGCCCATGAAAATACCGGATAGGCATCCCCGCGCCAGTTGATATCGTCAAATTTGATAATTGGTGGATGGCGATATTCTTTCCCAACGGTCAGATTGGCTGACAGATCAGCCGATGCTTTAAAGGAAATTTCCCTACTATTACCGATAAAGCGTCCTTCCTTAAACGTAAACGAATGACCGTATTCTTTCTTCAGGCGCTGTTGCATTTTTTTAACGATCTCTCCGGCTGCATCAACCAGCAACGATCCGATTATCATGGTTGTCCGTGAAGCCACAGTCGGACCGGAATCGGGAACAAGATCAGTATTCACTTCCGCCAGTTGCACCAGATCACGATCGATTCCCAGGACCCGGGAGAGGATGGTCGGCAAAACGGTTTGTTCCCCCTGCCCCATTTCTGTTGCTGCGCAGTAGATAATCAGCTGCCCGTCGGATTTTAATTGTACCTTTATTTTCCCTTTAATTTTATTTTCACCCGTACCGGTAAATCCGGACCCGTGCTGAAATGCTGAGACACCGATTCCCTTAAGCATTTCATCAGATTTGGCACGCGGATATTTTTTCTCTGCCAGGCGCTTGAGTATCGGCTCGTTCTGCCTGTGGAAATTCTCATATTTCCCGGCATATTTACTACGGGTAATGACATCTTCAAAAGTTTCCACTGCGGACACACTGTATTTCAGGATCTGTCCGGTTGCCGTGGTCTGTCCCTGTCTGAGCAGATTTTTACGGCGTACTTCATCCGGTCTTAATCCAAGCGTTGCCGCTATTTTTTCGATCAACATTTCGATGGCAAATATGGCCTGCGGCCCGCCAAATCCGCGAAAGGCGCCACTGGGAACGGTGTTAGTGGCCACGGCTTTGGCTGTAATACGTACGTTAGGCACATGATAACAGCCGAGAGCTGTCAGGGCGGTACGCGCCAGCACGACCTGAGATAAGGTACAATATGCTCCGCCATCCAGGTGAATCGTCAGATCTACACCAATTATCCTGCCGTCTTTATTGACATAGGCCTGATCCCTATGATGTGACGGATGGCGTTTTGGCGTCACCCGGACATCTTCTTCACGATCATAGAAAATAGCAACCGGATGTTGACATTTATCAGCCAGAAGCGCGGCATGCCCGGCCAGCAGCGAGGGAAAATCCTCTTTTCCGCCAAAGGCTCCACCCGTCGGCGACTGGATTACCGTGATATGCATTCTGTCATTAAACATCCTGACCAGGGCATTTTTAACATAGTAGGGACATTGCAGTGAACCGCGAATCTCGATGCCCCCTGCTTTAGGTATTGCAATAACACCCTGCGGTTCAAGGTAGAGATGTTCCTGAAAACCCGTCTCACTTTCAATTCCTATTACCGAATCCGCCTTTTCACGGGCCTTATCGGGCTGCCCGTTGGTGATTATAATTTCCTTGAAAACGTTTGTTTCACCATAAATTTTAACCTTATTGTTTTCCGATTCAAGCATGTTGAAAATTGCCGGCAGTACTTTATATGTGATTTTTACATGTCTCTTTGCCTCAGAAATAGTATCTTTATCTGCTCCCGCGATCAGTACAATTGGCTCACCAACATATTTAGCAACATTTTCAGCTAAAAATGGCATATCCTTTTCCAGCATAGCGACGAAATTTACCGGTACATCGGCAGCGGTTATGGTAACAACGCGATTCCAGTCAAAGGATGGATCAAAGTCGATGCGGATAATCCGGGCATGGGCATGCGGACTGCGTACGGTGGTTCCGAACCACATACCTTTAATTTTCTCATCGCGGATATAGCGTGTAGTTCCGGCAAGTTTTGCGGGGGCATCAATTCTAATGTCGGCTTTTTTATCTGTCATAGCGGCTAATTTTGGTTAAAATATTTCTCGCAGAGGCGTTGAGACGCAGAGAAAATGAAGAGGAAATCATTTGGAGCTACATGAGCGATAGGCGATAGGCGATAGGCGATAGGCGATAGGCAAAAATTTACCGTGCTATGCTATTATAACCAAAATCTTTGTTTTTTCCAGCGGATCGCCGGGGCGATTAGCAAAATTTTACTTTGTGTCCCCATTTTTTTCCTTCATACTATTAGAATGAAGGAAATTATTAACCTCGTAGAGGATTTATAATTTCTGATATTATCTAAGCACCGAGGTGTTTTGAAAAATTTAATCTAAAAATTCAAACCTATAATGCATCCTCTACAAGGATGAGGTTTTTGTTTATTCATGCTTTGTTACAATAATTTATCCTCTATGAGGATACGATTATTTGATTTTACTTTACCCTTTGAAATTCTGGAAGATTTAATCCCGTACGCGTTCTCAGGAAGATAACGGGTGCATCGGGATGCTGCGATATGAATAGATCATGCTAAAAATTGGCTAATCCAGTTTATAACTTGTTTTCCACTCCGCGACTGATCTGGCTTTATCGGTTTTGCACCAATTCTTTATTGCCTGCATATCCTTCATACCGTTGCCGGTAAACATGAGTAATGTTTTCTCATTTTCTTTTAAATGATTACTACTTTTTAGTTTTTTATAAGCGGCATATGTGGCAGCAGCAGATGGTTCAATGAGATATCCAAAACGGGTAGCACATTCTTTTTGTGCATCTAAAATCGCTTCATCGCTCACCGCAACAACCTGCCCCTTACTATCCCTTATTGCATTAGCGGCCATATAAAGATTTCGCGGCGCCCCGGCACAAATGCTATCGGCAATTGTATGTGCTTCACGGAATTCAAATTGCCCGGTCCGGACATAGCGAGCCAGAGCATCACTTCCTTCGGCCTGAACAGCAACCAGTTTTGGTAAGCGTTCAATCCAGCCCAACTGCAATAATTCCGAGAATCCCTTAAAAATGCTACCCAGAATAACGCCGTCACCAACCGGCACAATTATATTTTCGGGTAAATTACCCTGTGTAGTAATAAATATATCATAGGCAGCCGACTTTTTTCCTTCAATGGTCAGCGGATTGTACGCCGTGTTACGATCATACCAATTTTGCCTGACCGATACTTTGCGGTTCAGATCAAATGCCATATCATAGGAACCCTGAACGATATGCACCTGTGCGCCATAGCCCTGAATCTGCAGAAGTTTCTGCTGTGGAATTTGTTCCGGCACCCAGACATGCGCCTTTAGTTCAAGACGGGCACAGATTCCGGCCAGTGATGAACCGGCATTCCCGGTAGATGCCACTGACAGTTCGGAATATCCGGATTGAATCGCCTTTAAGGCCACAAGTACGGACGCCCGGTCTTTGAAGGAATAGGTCGGATTGCGTGTATCATCCAGGATATATATCTGTTCCCCATTGTGCTCGACCGAAAATAGCAAATTTGCAGGAAGACTTAATTTTTGCAGCATTTTCCGGTCAAAGCTGTTTTCCTGGTTATGCAGCGGCCACAATTCAGGATACAACCAGGGGCAACCCGGAATCAGAGCTAAAAATCGCTCCCGTGATAATTTTTTACGCATTGATGCCATATCATATATAACACTGAGTACACCGGTCAGCGGTTGGTTATCATCCGCAGCACCGCAATCGGGGCATAAATAGTGCAATTCTGTTTCGATCCTTTTGGCATCAAATTCATGTCCACAGGATTGACAGCGATATATATAATGATGTGGAATTATTTTCTGCAACTGATCAGGCTTTTATGTTAGTTTGATTAATTTATCCCAATACTGCACATAGGCGTCAATATAAAAATGAATTTTTTTGACATGATAATCCCAACGGGATCCCTTTGGGACAGGATTTTCAGGATCTGCAGGATTAACATTTTGATTATCTAACTTCGTGGTTTATGCTATTATAGCCAAAAACTTTTTTATTTCCAACGGATCGCCTGGGAGATTAGCAAAGTTTACAAAAGTGTTAAGGATTTATTTTACCGCTATGACGCTAAGAAGGCGCCACGCCTGAGACGGGCAGGCAAGGATCGCAAAGATTAATTAATTGTTTTTAAAATAATAAAAAAAACATTGCGTGCTTTGCGTCTCCATTGCGTCG
>CAYULK010000251.1:0-4534 GCA_964445625.1 uncultured Calditrichota bacterium | reverse complement strand
ACAGTCAATCACAATGGGTATGGATGATATAACTATGAAGGTGGTTGTAACAGATTATTTTGACCTGACTGATGAAGATACTCACCTCATAGAGACCGGTATATTTAAACCGGCTGCCGGCGAAGAAGCTACTTTAAGTATTCCTGATAACCATATAGTGGCCCAGAACTACCCGAATCCGTTCAATCCTGAAACTCAGATCAGGTTTGGCCTGCCTGAAGACAGCAAGGTAACAATTGAGGTCTTTAATCTGCAGGGCCGGAAAGTGGCCACATTAACAAACGGGCATTATGAAGCCGGATATCATTCCGTTACCTTCCGCGGTGCCAAACATCCAAGCGGTGTATATTTTTATAGAACTATAGCCGGCGATTTCCAGGATATTAAACGCATGCTATTAATCAAATAATATCTAATTTGCCATCTTCTGTTGCAGGTGTTTTGGAACCACAATTTTTTCGAGTAATTCAAACAGAAACTCAACCAGTATAGCCAACAGGGCTGCGGGAATTGCTCCCTGCAAAATCATTCCGGTATTATTCAATGCCAGGCCGGTGACAATATATTCGCCCAATCCACCGGCGCCGATAAATGCAGCCAGGGTGGCTGTCCCGATAATTATTACCGCAGCGGTTTTTATGCCAGCCAATATGTTAGGTACCGCCAGGGGAATCTCCACATATTTAAGCCTCTGCCAGGGCGTCAGACCGATTCCGGTAGCCACTTTTTTTAACTGTGGGTCAATGGCAAATAAGGCTGTCGCAGTGTTGCGTAAAATCGGCAATAAGGCATATAAAAATAGAGCTATTATCGCGGGTATAACTCCGATGCCAAACAAAGGTATCATGAAAGCTAAAAGTGCAATGGAAGGAATCGTCTGTAATAAACCCGAAATATACAGCACCGGTTTTGCCAGTGATCCAAACCAGTATACAAGTACGCCCAACGGAATGGCAATAATTATTGCTGCGAACAGTGAGATAATAGTGATTTTAAGATGAGTCACCGTTTTGGATAGCATATCACTCCAGAAATCTGACTGTTCTTCTAACTGACCGGACCGGATCAGTTTTCCTTTGACTAAAAAGGCTCTTGCAGCTCCGGCATGTGTTTTTCCATCCAGCACAACTGACGCATTAAGTTCCTGCATCAATTTTTCGTCAATCCGGCCTGTGAGTACTCCAAGTAAGTTTATTGCCCGGGCAGGAAGGTCCCTCCGGTAAAATGTCACTGCCTGATAGCGCGGGAAAAAATCTTTATCATCATTTAAGATATGCAGATTATACCGCGGAATCTCGCCATCTGTCGAATAGACATCAATCACATCAACCGATTTTTCATAAATTGCCTGGTACGCCAGGCCGTGTTCGATACCGGTTGCGGATTGAGGCAATGCATAATACGCAGCAAGGTTTTCCCAACCATCTTTACGCTGCAAAAATTCATAACTAAAGGCCAGTTTTAAATCCGGATAATTCATCAGGTCAGAGATATTCTGCAGGTTATACTCCCCCGCCACCCGTTTCCGGACAGCAATAGCATAGGTATTATTAAAGCCATACGGCTCTGAAATATCCAGTGGATAAGAATTATTTATGTTAGTCCTGAGCTGTTGCCATGATAATTTAACCGGTGAATGAAGGATTTGCTCAGCAATGGTACCTGTATATTCCGGATACAGATCTATCTCACCGTTTTCCAAGGCAGAAAAGCATATCAGAGTACCGCCGAGATTATATTTTCGCTCGACACTCAAGCCGTTCTCTTCAAAATATTGAGCTAGTATTTCGGCAAGAAGATATCCTTCATTAAAATGCTTGGCACCGATTTTTACCGTTTGTGCTTTAACCGTGCAAAAACTAAAGGCCAGAATTAGCAGAATGCTTTTAAATATCATTTTTTTTAGATACTCCCCTAACCTAGCCTGAATAAATTATTTAATTGTATCCTTAACTCAGCAAAAAACAGGTTAAGTTCAATAATTTTAGAAGATTGCTTCGTCGTTTATTAAGCAAGAGATCCTGAAATGAATTCAGGATGACTGTTTTGGTTTTTTACTTTGTTATAGTGTCTTCTTTTAGTTTTAATCCGTGTTCATCCCGTGAGATATTATTTTACGTTGTCCAGATTAATTTAAATAATCTTATTTATCTCACGGGATAAATCTGTGTAATCCGTGGACAATTATTTTTTTATTTGTCCAAATGACTCCGGAGCAGCGTTGTGCTGGGTTATGAATCGATCAGGTAATAAAATTCCTCACAAACTCAGTAGCCGGATTATTAATTATATCATCAACTGTTCCGTCCTGTTCAACTATACCTTCATTCAGGATAATTATTCGCTCACCAAGTTTAAATGCCTCATTCACATCATGTGTAACCATTATGATCGTGCGTGGCTCCACACTTTGTAAATTTAATAATTCTTTGTGTATTTCATTTCGTGTCGATGGGTCAAGTGCACCGAAGGCTTCATCCAGTAAAAATATTTTCGGATTTAGTACCATTGCCCGGCAGATACCTACCCGCTGCTGCTCGCCGCCGGACAACTGGTATGGATACTTCTCCAAAAACGAGATATCCAGATCAACAAATTTCATCAGGTATTTTATACGTTGTTCCGCCCGGTCGCGGTCTTCGTTATTTATCTTTGGCAACAGGGCAATGTTATCATGAATAGTCATATGCGGAAAAAGACTTGTTCCCTGAACGGAATATCCGATTCCCAATCGTAGTTTAGACAACCTGGAATAATCGAGAGGATTATTAAATATTCTGATTGATCCTGATTCTGGCTTTATCAGGCCGTTGATTATCTGCAAGAGGGTAGATTTACCACTTCCGCTTTTGCCGAGAATTATCGTAATCCGGTTTTCATCAAGGGTCAAATTGATATTATGCAGGACAGGTTTTTCTGAATAAGAATGAGACACTGATTCAAATTTTACAGCAAACATATATTTCCACCCAAGAGATGCGTTTCTTAAAAGTAAGGAATTTATATCGTGAATAAAAACAAAAACGTGCAAGCGCATTCAAGCGCTCAATTACTGAGTAATTTTCAGCAGGTTAGAAAACAGACGCTGGCCATTGTCGAGCCACTTGAAATCGAAGACTACGTGATTCAGACCGATTTTTTCATGAGTCCGCCACGGTGGCATCTGGGACATGTTTCATGGTTTTATGACCAGTTCTGAATTTATGCCGTATCCGGGTTTTAAGTCCGGATTTGCTGAATATAATGACAAATGGTTCGGTAATCAGAAAGTCCTGCGGGGTGGATCATTCGCTACCTCCCGCAATCAGGCCCGGAATTCCTACCGTAACTTTTTTCGCTGCTCCGAACGGTGGATGTTCGCCGGATTCAGGTGTGCCAGAGATGTCTAACGCAGATTAAACAGAGTGAGAGCAAAATAATTATTCTTGTCCTTCCAGGTTTTCACTATATTCAGACCGGAACTTTCAGCCAGGTCCTGAATGGAGTCATCATTGAATTTATGAGAATTCTCAGTGTGGATTGACTCGCCTTTTGCAAAATTATAACCGGTTTTTAAACTCTGAATAAAGACTTGCTGATCCTTTTTCGAGACCAGATGCATTTCAATCCGCGAGGCCAGACTATTATAGAATGCCTTATGTTTATATTCATCAAGATTAAAATCGGCATCGAGCTCACGATTAATTCTTTCAAGTATATTGATATTGAACGCTTCTGTATAACCCTGGGCATCATTATAAGCCTTTCTGAGCACATCGATATTTTTTTCCAGATCAAAACCGACTAATAAATAGTCCTTTTTACCAAGAGCATCGGAAACGTTTTGCAGTAAGTCATTTGCCTCATTCCGCTCAAAATTACCGATACTGGAACCGAGAAATAGCACCAATTTGGATGTTTCATCAAATTCACTCAGCAGAGACAGTCCCGGTTCATATTCAGAAATAATACCGGTTACGCGCAAATCAGGGTACTGTTTTAACAAGTCACGGGAACTGTTTATCAGTATGTCAGATACATCAATAGGCATATAGGTTATTTTGCTCCCTGCTGCCATAAATGAATTGAGAATAATCCTCGTCTTTTCCGAATTTCCGGAACCCAATTCGGCGATGATATCTGTGTTGCTACAATATTGCCTTATTTCGTTTACATTTTCGATCAGTATTTCTTTCTCTGACCGGGTCGGATAATATTCCGGCGTGCCGGTGATCTTTTCGAACAATCGCGATCCGATATCGTCGTAAAAATACTTCGGGAGCAACTTTTTAGGTCTGGATATCAATCCGGCATGGACATCATCAGCAAAAGATGTTTTTACGATATCTGACTGTTGACGATACAGTTCAAAACGGCGAATATCAAGATTCTGATATTCAAAACGATTCGGAATTTTTTTTTCTGCCAGGCTCATGATCAGGACCTATGTAATAAATAACCCACCCCCTATTTCCCCCTCCCTAAACGCATTTAGGGATTGGGATTAAAGGGGGAGGGTCAGTAATAATTTCTTTGTTTGCCACCCCGTGCTGCG
>CAYULK010000250.1:0-4575 GCA_964445625.1 uncultured Calditrichota bacterium | reverse complement strand
TTTATTTTTTCCATGTCGAATATGATGTGGTTTATATATCTCATTAAAATTTTCTGGCACTCTAAGGTCTGACATAAGCTGTGGTTGTATTGAGATAGCTATAGTTAATTCTTTATTGGTCTCATTATTATATTTATACGAAACACAAACCTCAATATGAGGGAATTTTTCAAGAACATCTAGTTTTGTCAGTGCCAGATAAGTAAACCCATTTATCCTGACAGAATATCTGGCTGCGACAGCATCAAACCAGCCACATCGCCTTGGTCGACCGGTGGTGGCACCGAACTCATGTCCCAGTTTACGCAGTCTCTCACCGGTATCATCCGTTTTTTCACTTGGGAAAGGTCCGCTGCCAACGCGGGTGGCATATGCTTTAATAACACCGATTATTGTATCAATGGCAGTAGTCGGCAATCCGGTTCCGGTTATGGCACCACCAACTGTTGGATTAGATGAGGTTACAAACGGATAACTGCCAAAATCAGTATCCAACAAACACCCCTGAGCACCTTCCAGGATGATATTATCACCATTTTGCCAGGCTTCATAAAGCAATAGTTGGGTGTCTCTGATATGCGGTTCAAGATCTCCGGCATAGGTCATATACTGCGAAAACATATTATCAAAGTCGATTGGATCTTCGTTAAATTCATTAACGATTACCCGGTTTTTCGCTGCCAGATTTTCCTGCAGTTTTACTTTAAATGAAGATTCATTAAACAGATCACTTAACCGGAGGCCACATCGGTTGTACTTGTCCACATACGCCGGACCGATACCCCTGCCGGTCGTACCAATTTTTTTTGTATCTTTACTCTTTTCTGATAGCTGATCAATTATTTTATGGTAAGGTAAGATGAGATGTGCGCGATCAGATATAAACAATCTGTCCCGGATCGAGATTCCTTCTGCTTTGACCAGTTCCAGCTCGGTAAAAAAGGCTTCAGGATCAAGAACAACTCCATTTCCTATAATACATGTCACATTTTCACGCAAAATGCCACCAGGAATAAGGTGCAGGATGTACTTTTTATCGCCGATATGAACCGTATGACCGGCATTAGCCCCACCCTGATATCGGGCAACAACATTGGCATCTTCTGCCAAAAAATCAACAAGTTTTCCCTTACCTTCGTCACCCCATTGGGCGCCAATGATAACTTTTACGGACATAATAAATTCTCAGTAAATACTATTGGTTCAGGTGATTGCACAGAGCCGGATACCATACAAATTTCAGGTAAGCAAATACAGGCAAAATATAACCGGAAGTGTCTCTTTTCAGAATGATCCTTTAGCTTCATCCAATGAATCACGAACATCGAATACTGTGTTTAATTTGGTTATTTTCAGCAGATTTTGAATTCTGTCAGAAACGTTAACCAGCCGCAGGGCGCCGTTATTATTTTTAAGCACAGTAACTGTGTCAATCAATATTCCTAATCCGGAACTATTCATCCAGTCGACTTCACCCAGATCGATGACTATTTTAAGATTTCCATCATCCATCAGCTGATTTATCTTGCCGTGTATTTCCGATGCTTCCGGTCCGCCCATTATTTTCCCAGCCAAGGACAAGATCACAACTTCATCTTGCTTAACAATTGTATAATTCATGGCTTATTCCTTATTTTGCATGTGCTTTCCGTAATTGCCACTCCACAACAAACGGGCTGGCAACAAACAGAGATGAATACGTTCCTATGATGATACCAATTATCAAAGCCAGAGCAAATGAACGTAATACCTCACCTCCAAAAAAGAACAGCACAGTGACAACAAACAAAGTCGTTAAAGAGGTAATGACCGTTCTGCTCAGGGTTTCATTCAGGCTCCGGTTTATTACCTCTAAAAATGCCGTACTGTCTTTTTGCTTTGATTTCATATTTTCACGGATACGGTCAAACACCACAATTGTATCATTCAGAGAATATCCAACTATAGCCAGAACTGCCGCAATAATCGGCGCCGATATCTCGATATCCAATATAGAAAAAATACCGATTGTAATCAAAACATCATGAATAAGTGCCAGTATGGCGCCAAGCGCAAATTTCATTTCAAAGCGCCACATAACATAAAGAAGAATCAGAATCATAGCCCAAATCACAGCTTTCATGGCATCCGCAATCAATTCGCTACCAATTTTAGGCCCAACCTTTTCGACACGCTGTTCTACAAATGGATTGTCGGGAAATATTTGCGTCAGAATCGGCTCGATCTCATTGGCAAATTCTCCGGATTCCACATCAATTCCCGCGCGAATAACAATCTCATTTTTTTCACCAAAATGTTTGATTTCACTGTCACCATAACCTTTCTGGGTCAGAGCGGCGCGTACGTCCTCAATCTTCACATCATTATCAAACTTAAGATGTACAAGCGTTCCACCGACAAAGTCAATATTAAACCGGGGGCCGCCATGCATGATCAATGAAATAATTCCAATACTTATCAAGGTAATACTAAATATAAATCCGATTTTCCTTTTCGCAAGAAAATCAATTTTCGTATTCAAAAGAAACTGCATATAATTTCGTCCTTATATTTTCAGATTTTTGATTGTCCATTTTGATACTGCATAGTCAAAGACAACCCGGGTTATTACTATTGCCGTAAACATACTTGCGACGATACCAATCATCAGTGTAAGCGCAAAGCCCTTTATCGGACCTGCCCCAAAGGTATAAAGCACAACGCCGGCAATAAAGGTGGTCACATTGGCATCAAGGATAGCGCTAAAAGCATTAGCATAACCATGATCAATTGATGCTTTCACCGTTTTTCCCAACCGCATCTCTTCGCGAATTCGTTCAAATATCAGTACATTGGCATCGACGGCCATACCAATCGTTAAAATAATAGCTGCTATACCAGGAAGAGTCAATGTAGCATTAAAATAGGCCATAATACCCATGATAAACATGATATTCATCATCAATGCCATGTTGGCAAGACCACCTGACCACTTATAATAAATCATCATAAAGAGCATTACCAGTATCAGACCGTAAATTGCAGACCGGCTTCCCTTTAAAATTGAATCACGGCCCAGTGATGGACCGACAGTCCGTTCTTCAATAATGCGTACCGGCGCCGGCAGCGCACCGGCCCTGAGAACAATTGCCAGGTCCTGTGCTTCTTCCATTGTATCCAGGCCGGTAATCCGGCTTCGTCCATCGCGTATTTTCACCTGGATTTCGGGAGCAAGGAATACACGATTATCAAGAATAATAGCCAGTCTTTTATTAATATTCGCACCGGTGACCCGCGAAAATATTCGTGCTCCATCATCATTCAGGGTAAGGGAAATTTCAAATTTTCCAATTGCATTGGGATCCATCTGACTACCGGGACGAGCATCCGCTTCCTCGATTGATTCCCCGGTTAACTCGGACCTTTTATTTACCAGATAAACAACATAAAACTGTCCGTCATAGGCCGCTTCAGAACTCCATAAAAACTCCGCATCCCCGGCCTCAGTTGTAATTATCTTTTGAATTTCCTCCAGTTCGATAATTTTTCTGAATTTATTTTCCTTCTCGGCGGGAACCAGAATATTCTGTCGGCTATTTGGATCAAGAAAGAACAGGTTTTGTTCAAATATAGATCCTTCCCCGGCTACCGCGGAATCAGATACCTGAGAATCGCTTACAGAAGTTCCAAAAAGATCATCCAGGCTTATGCTGGAATCTGCTTCTTCGCCGGTATCATCACTTATTGAAGATACCGTATCGAGTGGTGCTATTTTGGATTGAATAAATTTGTTTATACTTTCAGCAACGCTTAAATAAATCTCAGAATCCTTGAGGAGACGAAATTCAAGTTTTGCAGTTTTACCAATTAATTGTCTCACCCGTGATGGATCGGTAACACCCGCCAGTTCGATAATAATCCGGTATTCGCCCTGTTTCTGAATTATCGGTTCAGCCACGCCAAATTCATCGACGCGGTTTTGCAAAATTTCAAGAGCCCGGTTAACCGCTTCAGATATTTGCTCACGAAGAAAAAGCAGTACGTCATCTTCGGTGCTCAGATCACGCGAGCCATAAAATTGTACCAGTTTTCCACCGGCATCTGACAGGTTCTGATAAAATACGTTTATAAAATCTTCATCATTTTCTTCAATTTCCCTGGCACTTTTATCAAGAGCAGAGATAAAGATTTCATTTTTATTTTTTGCCAGCTGATCGAGGAGTTCTTTTATGTCCACCTCTAAAACCACATGCATGCCACCCTGAAGATCAAGACCCAGGTTGATGCTCCTGGATTTAAGATCAACGATACTTTTTTTATCTTCCAGCTCCAGCCGTGCTTTTTCTTCCTTAGACATCATACTCAACTGATAAGTCGGGTACAGCAGATATAATGAAAGAAAAATTGTTGCCAAAATTAAAATTATTTTCACGTTAATACTAGACTGCATTCAATCATTTCCTCCTAACTATTCTCACAACTTAATCACAAAAAAGACAATAATTTAGTCCACTTAAAATCTAAAGTCAAACGAATTTACAGATCATTAAGCAGATTAAAAAATTCATTTTCATCAATAATTGGTAAATTTAATTT
>CAYULK010000249.1:0-4587 GCA_964445625.1 uncultured Calditrichota bacterium | reverse complement strand
ATGAAAAGGGATGTCCGCTGAGAAATCAGGTACGTATTTCTTGATTTTTGTATTATCAAATATCATACTATGCATTTTATCTCCCAGCATCCCGGCACCCCATTCCGGGTCATACCGGGCAATCACATCCGAGGGAATATGCACAATATCCGCAGTTGTCCCGGCTGCCTGCGCGATAAGCATAAAAATCTGATTCCAGGTCAACAGTTCATCAGAAGTAATATGAAATGCTTCACCGATGGCATTTTTATTGCCAATTAATCCCAAAAAACCGGTTGCAAAATCACGATTATGAGTAAGCACCCAAACGGAACTGCCATCACCCTGGATAATAACTTTTTTACCTTTCCGCATCCGGTCAACGATGGTATATCGGCCGTGGATGGGTAACATGGTGCAATCATAGGTGTGTGATGGTCTGACAATAGTTACCGGAAAACCTTGCTCACGATAAGCTGTCATCAATCGATCCTCACAGGCAATTTTATCACGGGAATATTGCCAGTAGGGATTAGACAGCGGCGTCGATTCGGTAACCGGTAAACTTGAAGGTGGTGTCTGGTATGCAGAGGCGGAACTTATGAAAATATATTGTGACGTACGATTCATAAATAACTCAAGATCGGTTTCAATATGCTCAGCGTTGAAAGCGACCCAGTTTACGACCACATCAAAAGTTTGATCGCCCAGTATCCGGGAAACGGAGCCGGGATCACGTATATCACCCCTAATGACATTTGCCTCATCCGGAACAGACCGGGAACTTTGACGGCGATTAAGTAAATAAAGCTCAATACCACGTTCCACAGCCAGTTGTGAGCAAGCGGAGCTAATGATACCGGTGCCACCAATAAATAATACTTTCATGTATTCCTCTGTCATTTTATTTACTATTCTCGTTCCCAGGTTGTACCCGGGAACGCACAATTGAGTATAAATATATTATTTTAAAAATAGCCGGTCAAAATAATAATTTTTATAAAAGATTTCTAACCAGATCAATTCATAGCGCAGCATTGCTGCGCTATGAATAATATAGGATAAATGTATTTGTGCGGTAAATAATATACTCTTTAAGGAGTAATAAATCTTAAGTCTGGTCGGGTCAGCATAAAATTCTTAATTCAAAATTTGTTGCAGTTTTTCCAGCACTTTTTCCCGTCCGTTTGGCTTTATTCTGATTTCCTTTCCGTCATCAAAAAACACATATATTTCACCGGGACCGGTTGTGTTCCGGATCTGGGTGTAAATTGTGGATTCCTGGCCATGGAATTTATCGTACTTTTTTATTTTCTTATCCTTAACCGTGTAGTCGGTATAATGATCCTGCCGGCGTTTATCCAGGTCCATCTTGGACTGGTCATACTGGATGCCGGGATGTCGCCATGTCCATTTTCTAACAGAACTAATCAAAGCCATCGTCGAACGGGGTAATTTCCATGTAAGCCAGATGGCGGATTGATAGAAATAATTCCGGTAACCCGGAATCATCTCATTATTAATAACGTAATCTCCGCGCTCACAAATTTTTTCTTCGATTTTATAATAAATTTTTGCCCGTACCGGTTTTGCCATGGACGGATTACTCCCATCTTTTTCGTCTGTTATTTATTATCGGGTAAAACCGGAGAGGACTTTAAATCCGGGTAGCTAATGATAGGAAATAGGCCAGTTGATACAATCTACTAGAGCGACATATGGTGCTATCTGATTAAAACCATTTTCCTGACCTGGCGGAAATCACCGGCGCTCATGACATAGTAGTAAATTCCGGTAGGCAGGTTTCCGGCATCCCATTGCACTTGATAAACACCCGCCGGTTGTTCTTTAGAGACTATGGTAGCTATTTTTTGCCCCAACAGATTGAATATACTTATATCAACATGATTCATAACAGGTAATTCGTAATTAATCCTGGTCTCCGGATTAAATGGATTGGGATAATTCTGGTATAATGCAAGTTTTTGTGGAATATTTGCATATGATTTATTTTCAAGCCGGGTAAGATTTTCATCACAGGCAAGAGTATAATAATAGCCGGTTTTTATTTCATGTCCCGAGACAGTAAATGTATTATTTTGGTTGTTAAAATTACCATTGACCGTATCTGCATTGGCAAAGACAGGAGCACTATTAACCAGTATGGCAAGATTACCGGTTCCGGTAATACCGAGATCAGAAACGTCGAATAATAAATCTGCCGAAATTGTATCAAACACTTCAACCCGCCAGATTCTTCTGATTCGACTTTGTATGGTGAAGTGTACAGGTACATCTGTGTCTATCCAATCTAACTCCTGACCATCATGGCCAAAGATAATATATCCGTCATTTTTGCTTTTACCCCTTTTGAGGGCCAAGACAGAGCTGTTGGCAGAATCTTTTCCTGCCCAGATGGCAGTAATATTCTCCAGATCTTCAGTTGTTTCAGTTGCCAATGGTACGGATGAATCAAACCATGAGGTGGTTGTATCCATGTTAACCAGTACCCCGTGATTATCCTTGGGGCTGTCATCATCAGTTTTAGATCCCTCGCCTTCATCAAATTTCCAGTAGCCAACCATATTATCATATTTGGGATGATCAGATATAACCTGTTTATGCATCCAGTCCCTGACCATGTTAGATTCAAGAGCTGTATTCCATACCCGTGCTTCATCAATATAACCACGATAAGGGAACCAGATATTACCATCGAAACCGTTACCGATTTTGAAAGAATATGTGCATGGTCTCACCATTTTATCATCTATCGGACTTGAATTCTCAAGAATTCCATCAATATAAATTCTGGCTGTATCTCCATCATAAGTCGCGGTAACAAAATGCCACCGGTTATCAAAGACTATGGTCGAACCTCCGAGGGAGTGCTTTGTGTTTTCTGTTGTATAGAAGTCCAGCATAAAACTTCTTGAATTGGGTTCCTGGACAATATTATAACCCTGTCTGGCAACATGACTAAATTTATCAAGTATCCTGGCCCAGCCACTATTTGATACATCTCCCCTGATCCAGGCTTGCAGAGTAAATTCACCATGCAATTCGAGGGTCGTATCTTCACCACAATCCACATAATCATTGCTACCGTCAAAGAAGAGTGCTGAATTTCCACTCTGGGCGTAATTATCAGTTGTAAAAACCAGGAAAATAATGAACATCAGCCATAAGGTTTTCATAGTGATTCTCCCGTTTTTAGAGTGGACTAATCTATAAAAAAGATAAAGATTTATTAATATCAATTATACATTAACAATTTACAAATATGATAATGTTTTGCAAGAAATTTAAGAAATTGATGAAGAAAGTGGCGCTTGGTTAAACGCCACTTGGTAAATACTATTTTGAATATTATCCTGTTAATCCTGTTTAAAATTGATCCGGTACTAACGGAGCAGAATCATTTTCTTCACCTGAACCATGTTACCGGCTTTAACTTTATAAAAATATACACCACTGGCAAAACCGGATGCATCCCATTGCACGTGATGTGTACCGGCTTCAAATTTGTTTGAAATAATGGAGGTAACTTCCTGTCCGGTAATTGAAAAAATTGTTATGCTTACATTGCCGGCCTGCGCCAGTCTGAATTCAATCGTGGTGATAGGGTTAAATGGATTCGGATAATTTTGTAATAACTCAAATTGGTCAGGTAATGCGTTGGTCTTATTTTCCGGGGTGAATGTAGTGATATTGTCATTCTCTTTGATTACCAGCGTACTAAAATGCTCAACCATTGCAAATATCCGGTTTGCCAGGCTATCAACATACACGTTAGAGATACCTACTGAATCAAAAGTTATACTGTCGGTCATAAAATACATACTCAGCTGTTCAGCTGTAAGTCCGTACTTCTTTACGAGACCTTTCTTAAATGGAATTGATACATGTAACGGTCGTTCGAAATAATATGGTTTATGTATACTGTCCGCGATGATGACGTCAAACTTGATGCCATTAATAATTTTATGTTTCATCTCCAGACTGTCATCCCGGACTTTGATGCAGGATGGTAATTTGATATGCAGAGTAATATCTTCCTTCAGGCTGCCCTTCGGAAAATAAACCATGCCACCATTAATAATATTGTAGGGAGAAGGAATTCCACCGATTTTATAGTATTCTCCTTCGTAAACCATGGCCGGGGGCAGGACTTTTCCATCCGGTAAAACACGCGAGATATTGATACTGTTGATACCGGTTGTATCCGATAAGGTATCGATAGCAAATATTTTGGTAGAAACTGCATGTGAGTCCAGTTTAGCTTTAATCACTGATTTTCCCGGAAACATGGCAAAAAATAATCCGTCCCGGCTCAAACTTCCGATCGGATTGCCGTTAATATCCCATGTAGCTGAAGTATCATGATATGCCCCATCTGAATCCACAAACTGAGCGCTGAATTGCACTGTCTGGCCGACCTGAACAATCGTATCCTCAGGCATAATTACCAGATACCCCTGCGCGGCCATATCATCATCCCATTTCACATGAACTTCAACTGAGTCGATTAAAGTATCGAGCCGGGCATAAATGAAACCTTTGCCGTAATGGGTGGCAATAAAATAATTCTCACTGTTAAAGTAACCA
>CAYULK010000248.1:0-4602 GCA_964445625.1 uncultured Calditrichota bacterium | reverse complement strand
AATTACTTGATCGAAAAAATATATCAGGCAAATATTACCCAGGAAAGAGAATTGATGCACTAAAGAATTATAAATTTAAGCAAAAGATCAATTCAGATATTTCGTTCTATGATTATGCTTTCAATCTGGAATTTGATGAAGGAATATTTATGAAAGATGGAAGTCCCTAAGCCCTACACAATTTTTGATTTTGAAATTTTATTCGCAAGATGCAAAGTACACTACCAAAAAAAATATAATTATTATTCTTCGTGCTCTTCGTGTTACTAATTTAAAACCAACTAATCCCCCTTTATTACCCAATCTTTATTTCGTAAATTACAAAATTGCATAATTTTGTTAAAGGATGTTTGAGCAAAGCGCTAAAAGGATATTATTGAAAGCAAGTTTTCATACATTAGGTTGCCGGCTGAACCAGGCCGAGACCGCGATCATTGCCAAATCGGTAAAAAGCGCCGGATTTGAAATTGTTGATTTTGGCGAACCGGCCGATCTCACGATTATTAATACGTGCACGGTCACAGAACAGGCAGATGCCAAATGCCGCCAGGCTGTGCGTAAAGCATTACGCAAGCATCCGGAAACATTTGTTGCGGTGGTTGGCTGTTACGCCCAAATGGCTGTAGACACTATTAAAAATATACAAGGTGTTGACCTTATCATTGGGAATGAACATAAACTGCGGGTGGTTGATTACCTTGACGGGCTGAATAAAAAAGATGATCCGCTGGTGGTTCATTCGCTAAAAATCAGCAGGGATGAGTTTACGATTGAAAGCTACGGATTATATGATAATGCCACACGGGCAAATCTTAAAATCCAGGACGGCTGTAATTTTGTTTGTAATTTTTGCATTATTCCTGCGGCAAGAGGTCCGGCCCGCAGCCGGAATCCGCAGGATATTCAGCGGGAAGCTGAAAAACTGGTCGAACTGGGTCACCAGGAAATCGTCATCACCGGCGTTAATATCGGAACTTACGAAAGTGATGGGAAATCAATTTTAGATGTGATCCAGCACCTGGAAGATATAAAGGATTTAAAACGTATCCGGATCAGTTCTATTGAGCCGACGACAATACATGAAGGGCTGATTCAACATATTGCTGATTCACCAAAAATGTGTAAGCACTTGCATATCCCCCTGCAAAGTGGGGATGACAATGTACTCAAATCCATGCGGCGTAAATATACAGTAAAAGAATATCTGGATTTCATCGAGTTTGTTGTCAGAACTGTCCCGGATGTGGGTATTGGTACAGATGTCATGGTTGGATATCCGGTTGAGGACGAGAATGCCTTTGCCAATACCAAGAAATTGCTGGCTGATCTTCCGGTCTCTTATTATCATGTCTTTACTTATTCTGATCGCGAAGGTACCGGATCTTATAAAATGAAACCAAAAGTGGATCACCATGTAAAAAAGATCCGGACCAGGGTTCTGATTGAGCAGGGACAGCGTAAAAAATTTACTTTTTATGAACAGCATATTGGTAAAAAGGGATCTGTATTGTTTGAACAACAGATCAAGAACGGCAACTGGGTCGGATATACGTCAAATTATATGAATGTGGAAGTACGATCAGCAGAAATCTTACACAACAAAATTTATGAAGTTGAATTTGTTTCAGCCAAACAAACCGGTATATTCGGCGAAATTATAATCACAAACTGAGGTCCAGTGGATAAAGTATATATAGAAACCTATGGCTGTCAGATGAACGAGTATGACACCGAAATTGTAAAAACAATCCTGACTGATAATAAATATAATCTGACAGACAATCCGGATGAGGCAGAAGTCATTTTTCTGAATACCTGCTCGGTCAGGGAAAACGCCCATTCAAAAGTACATCAGAGAATAAATGTTTTAAAACAACTACGAAGAACAAAGAAAAACCTGATTATGGGTGTCCTGGGCTGTATGGCACAAAATTTACGTAAAGAATTACTTGAGGATAAGGTAAGTGTTGATATTGTTGCCGGCCCTGATAGTTATAAAAAACTTCCCGAGCTAATCTCCCGGGTAAATGAAACCGGTGAAAAAGAGTTCGCACTGACTTTGTCCGAATTTGAAACATATAGTGATGTTTTTCCAACCCGTGATCTTGGTATTAATGCCTGGATTGCGGTAATGCGCGGGTGCGACAACTTTTGTACATTTTGTGTCGTTCCCTATACCCGGGGCAGAGAACGCAGCCGTGATCCGTATAATGTGCTGGAAGAAGTGAAGCGTCTGGCGGACCAGGGATTTGTTCAGATTACACTTCTTGGTCAGAACGTAAATTCGTACTGCTTTGCAGATTATGATTTTGCAGATTTAATTCGACTAGTCAGCAAAGTAGATGGGATTAAAAGAATCCGTTTTACCTCTCCGCATCCCAAAGATTTTCCTGAGCATTTGCTTGATGTTATGGCGGATAATCCGAAAGCCTGCAGCCAAATTCAACTGCCGCTGCAGTCAGGAAGTGACCGGATCCTGGAACTGATGAACCGGACTTATACAAGAAATGATTATTTTGAACTGGTTGAAAAGATAAAAAATCGTATTCCCGATATTGTCCTGACTACCGATATTATTGTCGGTTTTCCAACGGAAACGGAAGAGGATTTTCAGAACACACTCAGTTTAATGCAAGTTGTTCAATTTGATTCGGCTTATATGTTTAAATACTCTGAAAGAAGACAAACCATCGCTCAGCGCAAATTTCCCGATGATGTCACCGAAGAGGATAAAACCTCGCGCATCACACGTCTGGTAGACATGCAGCGCAAAATAAGTTACAGTAAAAATCAAAAAGAACTGGGAAAAACATTCGAGGTATTGGTGGAAGGCACCGGAAATAAACCGGGGCAAATGGTTGGCAGGAACGATGGTAACAAAATAGTCGCTTTTCCGGGTGAGAATTGCCGCATTGGTGATTTTGTAAATGTGAAGATTGAGGAAGTGACACCGAATACGTTGATTGGCAGCCGGTGGTAGAGACGTATTGGCAATACTGGTTTAAATGTCATTCCAAGTGAAGTGAAGGAATCTCATCAGGAAATATTATCAGTAACGAGTTCCTCAGTCCCCAGATGACCGATACTTATTTATCAGGTTTTTTAGCTTATTGCGGATATTCAGAGGGTTGTATTGCTTCCCGGAACCAAACGGCATTAATTGAACAACTGCATAGTGCGTTTCATCATCCGGTTTCTGTTTTGACCAGATCAAATGACCTTTGACTCTAATTTTATTCTCACCGGGAATTTTCATTTCCAGATCAACTGCTTCACCGGATTTCATATATTCTTCGGTGACAAATCGAACGCTGCTCCAGGTTAAATCTTCAAGCGGCATGGGATCGGAGAAGCGTCCAAACAGGTTTTTCTCTTTTGTACAACGATAGCTTACCCGCGCGCCATCTATCCTGATCCGGTCATGAAATCGCCGTTCTTTTTGTTCTGACATGAGATTTTTCTCCTGTGACAACAGATACCTTCGCGATATAAATTTTCGGCCAGGATTATGCGATTCCGCGGATGTAAAACAATTTTGGTCAGAATATGATCAAAATACTGCTGGTTTTTTTTCTTTTGATTCCGGTTTGTCGGCCAAAATCTTTGTTATTTTCTGCTGATCGCCGGGGCGATTAGCAAAGTTTCGCAATGAAGAAGATTCAGATAAGCATAATGATCCATGCCCTTTATCCAGGTTTTAGGAGATAAAAAAGAAGGCTGGCAGTTTAAATACGTTTAAAATTACCCCAAGATTAATACTGGGGTAAATAACCATAGTACTGTATCGTGAAAACTATTTCTATTTTTCTGGTGTTTGCCCTTTACATCGCATCTTGTTGTATCTGCAAGTCTGATTTTGTATTTATAATTTTTAGTTAAATCACGGGCGTGATCATGATAATCAGCATATATTTGCGTTGTAGTCATACTTGTATGGTCTAAAAGTACCTGAATGTAATCAATTGGGATTCTTTTATCACGGAGATTCGTAGCAAATGTATGCCGAGTCTGTGAAATTCATGTTGATTTTTATCAGCTTTAATTCCAGAGTGTACCATCAATCTATACATCCAAGAGTGTGGATGTATCATTTTCCCGCCATTACTATTGGTAAACAAATGCTCATTTCCCATTTTTGCTCTTCTGGCAATGATTTTTAAAGCAGTTTTATTAAGTGGTATAATTCGCATCGATCTCGTTTTCTTTGAAAAAACTGGAATGACGTCCTTATCATGTGGTAATTTATAAATGCCTTTGGCTTGCATCCCCTTGACGAGTAAAGTAAATTAATTTTTTTTGAGCTCCTCAAGGCTAGAACAACGAAAAATCAACACCGATGAGTTCACAATTGCCAACAATAAAATGGCATGACATCATCGACAATCCTACAATCGTTGATGCTATTTATGACCGACTTATTAATAATGCATATCGCATTGAACTGGAAGGTTATTTCAAACGAAATATGATCAAGTTTCTCCGGACCGACATCGAAGGAAAAACTCATTCCGGTTGCAAACTACCACCACCCTGATCTGAGATCAGCAGAGTCGTTTAAAGAGAGAAACAGGTTTCACCGGGTACGCAATAATTATCCGTTGT
>CAYULK010000247.1:0-4623 GCA_964445625.1 uncultured Calditrichota bacterium | reverse complement strand
AAGTCCCCTCCTTGTGGTCGCCGCAGGCGGACAGAGGGAGGGGATTTAGGGGAGGGTCATTCCCAATTCCGAGTTCCAAATTCCAAAAGAATATAAGAGGAATATAAACGTGAGAGTAATAGCCTTCCTTTTAATAACTATAATAAACTTCTTCTGTTTGTGGTATCTCCTCTCCTTCATTGGTGTAGATGGTGTCCAACCGATCGGGTTTACAGATTATTATGGTTATGTCTTTCCACCTAAGTGGTTGCTTCTGTTGTCAGCGTTTATTTCACTGATCGAATTGGTTGTGATAACTACTCTGTTTCCATTACAAAATAAACATACCCAATAGACACTATATTTACTATCATCGTTCCCAAGTTGTACTTGGGAACGCACAACTATTTAGAATCGTTGCACAAAAGACGGATGATTTATTATAGAGAAGGATTCCCCCGTTAAAGAATATAAGCAAGAAAAATTCATTTGATTGTTTTGTATGAATTCTATATTTTAATTTAAAGATAAACATTTTACCCCCCCAATAATAAGTAAGAAAATAGCAGATCCGGAATACCCGGAAATTAATGATAAATATGGTCAGGACTGAGACTAAGACAATCCCGATCGAAATCGGAAAATAGCGCAGAGGGAGTTTTGAAACGAGAAATCAATTTATCTTTCTGTTTTCTTCTGGTTTTTCTGCAAAATTTTTGTATTGCAGAAAGCAAGACCATAGGTATCCCCAATATTCAAAATTACAGCCATAAGGTCTATGGACAGCATGAACAAAACTGGGCTATTGCTCAGGACAGCCGGGGGATTATGTATTTTGGAAACTCCCACGGCCTGCTTGAATATGACGGTAAAAACTGGAGAATTATTCAGACTACAAGCCCGTATATTGTGCGCTCTCTCACTATTACTACTCAGAACAAAATATTCCTTGGTGGATTCAATTATTTTGGTTACCTCGCTAAGGATTCCACAGAAAAATTATCCTTTAAATCATTATCTGATAACTTAGATCCGCATTATAAATCATTCGGGAATGTATGGAATACCTATCTTGCCGATAGCTCTGTCTACTTTCAAACCGATTCCGCCCTGTTTCGCTGGGACAATAATAATATAAAAATATGGAAAACGACCTATCCGATGAACCGTTCGTTTTCAATTCGTGATACGATATACCTGGTCCTCAAAAACAAGGGCCTTATGAGGATGATCGGAGATTCCCTGCAGCTTTTGCCCGGGGGCGAACAGTTTGCACAGGAAAAAATATTTTCCATGATAGCCCTTGGAGTGAATGAAATCCTGATCAGTACCAGGAACCTGGGTTTATTTATTTATGCAAACAGTGAAATCAAACCTTTCAGAACAGAGATTGATGAATTTTGTACAAAACACAAGCTGACGGCTACGACAACTTTGCAGGATGGTAGTATAGTCATCGCCACCAGACAAAATGGCGTGGCAGTCATAGACCGAATGGGCCGGCTACTTCAATTTATTGATAAAAAGAAGGGACTGCCTGGAAATACAGTCTGGAACCTGTCTGCCGATAACCAGGGCGGATTATGGCTTGCGCTCAATAATGGTATATCTCGTATCGGGATTCCTGCACCGCTAACCTATTTCAATGAAAGTACCGGAATAGAGGGAACGGTGGAATCGATTGTCCGGCATAAAGGCGTATTATACGTTGCTACACCGCAGGGTTTGTACTTTTTTGATCCTGAGAAATCATCCTTTGCAGCGGAAAAGATACCATCCTTCAATCCATACAAACTGCTTTCTACGGGCGAATCCCTGATTGCCTCCGGATATAACAGCGGAACTCATGTTTTGCAGAATAATAGAATGATAAAGATCAGCGACCAACCGGGAAATTGCTTCCGGCAGTCTACAATAGATATTAACCGGATTTTTATAGGCAATTATGAAGGGATTGCACTGGTGTATTTTAGAAATAACCAATGGATTGATGAAGACTATATTGATCTGGATACATCACCGATACGGGATATTGTTGAAACCCGGAATGGAGATTTGTGGCTTGGTACCTATAGTGGCACGATTATTAAAATTGAATTTGCTGCAGGCACATACTCTTTAGAAAAGGCAAAAATCCTTTACTTCACTGAACAGAATGGATTATCATATGCCGAACAAAACCACGTTTTTTCGCTGGACGGGCAGGTACTTATCGGCAACGGCAATCGTTTGTTGAAATATGACGAGGCCGGGAACCGATTCGTGGTGCATGAGGCATTCAGGGGGCTTTTTGCCGACACCACCCGAATGGTAACCGAACTTGCCGCCGATGCGCAAAATAATCTATGGATGTTTAGTACCGGCCGTACCGGGCTGCAATTAGGTGTCGCTTTAAGGGAAGAGTCTGGTCGTTACCTCTGGGACATGACACCTTTTATGCCGCTGGCAGGATATTCATTTTACAGCATTTACCCTGATCCCGAATCTGAAAATATTATATGGTATGGCGGGCCTGACGGATTGTTCAGATACGATGCAAAAATTCGTAAAAGCTATGACTTACCTTTTCCGGCATTGATCAGAAAGGTTGCCACACTTAACGATTCACTTCTTTATAACGGCAATATCGTCAATCATAAATATAATGTACCGGAATTTGAGTATAGTATAAATGCCTTGCGATTTGAATTTTCCTTACCCGGCTATGATGAAGAAAACGCAAACCGCTTTCAATATTATTTGGAAGGCTTTGATAAAAACTGGTCAAACTGGACAGACGAACCAAAGGCAAATTATACAAATATTCCTGAAGGTAGATATTTATTTCGCGTTAGAGCAAAAAATATTTATAATGCAATAAGTAAAGAAGCAATTTATGCATTTAAAATATTGCCTCCCTGGCATCGAACATGGTGGGCTTATACGATTTATGGGATTATTATATTTGGAGTAGTGCTCGGTTTAATAAAATTACGTTCCATAAACCTCGAATATGAAAAAAAAGAATTAGAAAAGATTATCGAAGAAAGAACAGACGAAATACAGATAAAAAATAAGCAACTGGAAAAACAGGCGGAAAAACTTCAGGAAATGGATGAAATTAAATCACGCTTTTTTGCGAATATTTCCCATGAGTTCCGAACGCCACTGACGCTTATTAAGGGTCCGGCTGAAGAAATGCTCAATAAAAGTTTTAGTGGGAAACCGGAAAAAGCTTTCAAAATGATCCTCAGGAACTCGAACAGGTTATTGAGACTTATTAATCAATTGCTCGATCTTTCCAAACTGGAAAGCGGCAGCATGGCATTAAAAACAGCTCTGCAGCCTCTCTCGCCCTTTATCAGTATTATTATTAATTCTTTTTCGTCTCTGGCAATGAGCAGAAATATTCTTCTTCAATATATTAAACCGCAGGAAGAAATAGAAATCTATTTTGATCGTGATAAGCTGGAAAAAATACTTTATAACCTATTATCCAATGCCTTTAAGTTTACTCCGGAAAAAGGTTATATTACCGTCGCGCTGCATGCGATTAAAACAAATTTGTATCCACAGGGTGCAGTCGAAATTAGTGTCCATGATTCAGGTGTCGGAATTCCCGAAAACGAATTAAATCAAATATTTGATCGGTTCACTCAGGGTCATAATTCTATCAATAATCGCGGAGCGGGAAGTGGGATTGGACTGGCACTTATAAAAGAACTGGTAGAACTTCATCATGGTAAAATAACAGTTGCCGGTAATGCCGAAGAAGGTACTGAATTTGATGTTATTTTACCCCTGGGAAAAGATCATTTACAGCCTGAAGAAATTATTGAAAAGGACGAACCGGCAGAGACCCCGGAACCAAGTTTACAACTTAACATTGCAAGACTGCAATCAGAGATTCAGATTCAGCCGGTCAACGATCAACAGACGACCGCCGGTGAAAAGAATCTTGTGTTAATTGTCGAGGATAATAGTGAAGTAAGAAACTATATTAAAGAGCATTTAGAAAATGAATATGAAATAATCGAAGCAGAGAATGGTACATCCGGATTAAAAATTGCCCGGGAACAATTGCCTGATTTAATAGTGAGCGATGTGATGATGCCGGAAATGGACGGCTATGAGTTGACAAGTTCACTGAAGAAAGACCCGATAACCAGCCATATTCCTGTCATCCTGCTTACTGCAAAAGCAACTGATGTAGCCAGAATTGAAGGGCTGGAAACGGGAGCGGATGCCTACATGGCTAAACCTTTCAATGCTAAAGAATTAGAAGTCCGGATAAAAAAACTGATTGAGATCCGCACCAGGCTGCGGGAAAAATTCAGAAGAGAATTTTTACTGGAGCCGGCAGAAATAAACAATACATCAATCGAAGACGATTTCCTGAAAAAGGTTCATGACCTGATCGGGAAAAGTATGGCTGATCCTAACTTCTCAATCGAGCAGTTACAGAAAGAATTGGCCATGAGTCAACGCCAGTTTTACCGCAAAATAAAAGTGCTGACTGACCAGTCACCGGGTCATTTTATACGGAGCATGCGTCTGAAACGGGCCCGGCAACTGATTCAAAAAAAGGCCGGTAACATTACGGAAATTGCGTCTATGCTAGGTTTTAGCAATCTTTCCCATTTCGCCAGATGTTTCCGGGTACAA
>CAYULK010000246.1:2983-4642 GCA_964445625.1 uncultured Calditrichota bacterium | reverse complement strand
GCTTGCCCGCCTTTGGCGCGGGACTTCTTTTCTTTGATTGCAGCCCGTGCTGCGCTATGAATTAACAAAGTTGCTAATATGAAATATGATAAAATTCCAAATTTAGATGATATTAACTCTGCCGCGGAACGGATAAAAAATCATATCCACCGCACCCCGGTTCTCACCTCGCAGTCAATCAACCATATTGTCCACGCTGAACTGTTTTTGAAATGTGAAAACCTGCAAAAAACGGGCGCCTTTAAATTCCGGGGTGCAACCAATGCAGTTCTCTCTTTATCCGAAAAAGAAGCTCAGCAGGGTGTGGCCACTCATTCCTCCGGAAATCATGCCGCTGCATTATCTCTGGCGGCAAAAATGAGAGGAATCCCGGCCCACATTGTGATGCCTAAAACTTCACCGGAAGTTAAAATAGCTGCCGTCAAAGGATACGGTGGACAAATTACTTTCTGTGAACCAAATCAAAAAGCCCGGGAAGATACTCTCGATAAAATCGTGTCTGAAACCGGTGCAACATTCATTCATCCGTATAATGATTACCGCATCATAGCCGGCCAGGCAACTGCCGGAAAAGAACTTATTGAGGAAATCCCTGATCTTGATATTATCATGACACCGGTGGGTGGTGGGGGATTGCTCAGTGGTACGGCGCTGGCGGCTCACTATTTTTCACCAAAGACAAAAGTCATAGCCGCAGAACCATCCGGTGCTGACGATGCCTGCCGTTCACTGCAGACCGGAAAAATTCAACCATCTATAAATCCGGATACAATCTGTGACGGTTTACTCACATCTCTGGGGACAAAAACATTTCCGATCATCCAAAAATATGTCGAATCCATCGTCACAGTTGATGACAAGTTTATTATAGATGCAATTCGCCTGATCTGGGAGCGGATGAAGATTGTAATTGAACCGTCGGCAGCAGTTACTTTGGGTGCTTTATTAATAAATAGGCACAAAGGCGCTCAGGCACAAAGGCACAAAGTGGGAATTATTCTGTCGGGAGGAAATGTGTCTTTTGATAGAGCCCTGGAATACAAGAACTAAATAGTTTGAAGTAAAAAGGTAAATGTTAAAAGAAACATCAATATTCGATATTCTTACTTTTATAAGTCCCTAAGTATTTCCACATTTCTGGTAATATTTTTATTGGCATGTTTATTGTATTAATATTTTTTAAAGTACAAGGATATGCTATGAAGACCTATAGTGATTCGATAGTTTGGCAGAAATCAATGCGGATGGTAAAACGGATTTATTTAGTAACAAAATATTTCCCAAAAGAAGAAAAATATATCTTAACAAGCCAGATTAGAAGGTCTGCCGTCTCAATTCCGTCTAATATCGCAGAAGGATATGGTCGGAAATCCACAAAAGACTATCTCCGGTTTTTACAAATTGCTATGGGTTCATTATACGAATTGCAAACCCAACTCGAAATCGCACACTCTATGAGTTTTCTTACAAAAGATTCGTTCTTAAAAATTTACGCTGATTTGCGTGAAATTGAACGGATGTTGAGTAGTCTCATTTCAAAGATTGAAGAAAGTGTAAAGAGTATTGTGAAAAAGCCTTGACATAATATAATTTGCATGCAACATTGTGCCTATGTGCCTATGTGCCTAATCTTTCTCCATCCACCAAAGCTGCATCATC
>CAYULK010000246.1:0-2883 GCA_964445625.1 uncultured Calditrichota bacterium | reverse complement strand
TGTGCCTATGTGCCTATGTGCCTAATCTTTCTCCATCCACCAAAGCTGCATCATCGCTTGTCCCAAATCGGCGTTATCCAAATAACTGCCTCTGATCGTATCAATCCCAACTGCATATTTACGAAACTCTTCACTGCCGGCACCCTTGGCGTAAAACGGAATCAACTGATTCGTATGACCATTAGTATGCCACTCCATGCCCGGCAATTTTTCTTTACCGTTATTCACCAGCGGAGTCCAGACTATATTAACACCTCCTTTGGCCAATTTTGAATCATCACCGGAATCCGGACCGTTCAGATATCCGGTTTCATGGTCTCCGGTAATCACCAGCATGGTTTCATTCCAACTGCTGTTGTTTTCCACCCAATCAATGACCGCTTCAATGGCCTGATCAAAATCAATCTTTTCTTCAATAATCCGGCCGGATTGATTATCATGGCCGGCCCAGTCCACCGCGCCGCCCTCTATCATCAGAAAAAAACCATCCGGATCATTATCCAAAACATTGATGGCACCCAAACTCATCTCAACTAATGTGGGAACGGTGTCTATGAAAGGTTCAGCAAAGGGATTAGCAGTTTTGTCGCCACCGCGTCCCTGTTGCAGAGTCGAGCCGTTCCTGGCTAAACCAAATACACGATTTGGTGTATCTCCCGTCATTAATTCTATAAAATCCTTGTGGTTTTCTATGAAATTCCAGGGATCTGGAGCACCGTCGCCATCTGCATCGCCCCCCAATTCCCCGTTGACGAGTTTTCGCCAATTTTCAGGTCCACCCCATTTTTCAAACTCCGGATCAACTAATTTGTCACCATTATTATCATACTCCGGATGCGCACAACCCATAATCACATCCAGTGCGCTTTCTGTGATCATTTCCCGGGCAATTTCGGCATAATTCCCGCGCGATTCATTATGTGCCGCAAATGTCGCCGGAGTAGCATGATTAAATGTCACACTGGTAACCACACCGCTGGATTTACCCAGTTTTTCAGCACGTTCGCTGATAGTTTCCAACGGCATTTTGTCCATATCTACAGCAATCGCGCCGTTATATGTCTTTACACCGGTCGACATCGCCGTGGCAGATGCACCCGAATCAGTAGGCTTTCTTTTAAAATATTCAAATGTCTTCCAGGCCGGATCAGGATTATATCGCTCACCACCGGCAGGATAAGTACTCATACCATATACTACCGGGAATTTTTCATAAATACCGGTTCCGGTTTTACCAAAACGATAGATATTCGCCGCATCAACCTGATTGTATCCGCAGCCATCAGCAATCATGACAATAATATTTTTTGGTATCTGTGCTTTTTGTCCGGTTTCACATCCCGGGAAAAGAATTATTATAGCAGATAGAAATAATACGATCCCAATGAATCTAACATTTTTTGCTATCCTCGTTCCAAAGTTGTACCTGGAAACGCACATTTTATTAAACATTTTTATCCTCACAAATCTGACTAACCTGATCAATTTAAAAAATATGCCACGAAGACTCAAAAACACTAAGAAATAAGGAGCTAAGAATATTTAAATATAAGATGTAAAATTGATTTGTTTAAAATCAGATACTCCTTTTAAATCAATAATATTTTAAACTTTGTGTCTTGGTGACTTTTCCCAAAGGGATCCCTTCGGGAGTGGCTAATAAATTATTCATATCAGTAAAATTTTTACTTAACCTGGTTAATTCACAAATATAGGCCACAAAGTCTCTTCCGAAGGAATGCCTTCGGCATAAGTCTCAAAGAAATAATCACTTATTAATATTGTGACTCTTAAACAGAGTATTTTAAATATATTTTTTCAAGATTCCTTAAATATATGATTTTAATAACTTTGAGTCTTTGAGTCTTTGAGTCTTGGTGGCAATGAATTATTCAGGTTAAACAACAAAGTTATTTAATCTAACCACTTTATTTTCCATATTCTGTGTCGAACCGTGTGGTGCCGTGGAGAATAAATCAGGAAATGTTTAAACTACGAAAAATATATAATCATTCACAATATCCTGTCGAATTAATAATTAAACAGATTTAGTTGCAGTGTATAATGAATTATTTACACGAAAACCGAAAACCCCGTCATGAATTCTTTTACGATCTGATTCGTGATACGCATAAAGCGCTCCCGAACCTCAAAATTATTTATGTCCAGACCAACGGTATAGATGCATTATTAAGAATACTGAAAAAAAATAATATCAAACTAACCCATGGCAGCCTGCGTTTTGATCGTGATAAAAGTGGTATAGTTTTTATGCAGGAATTCCGTCCCGGAAAGGGAATCATTAAACGCGGGTATTTTCATTCCATCGATACAAACCGGCCGTTATGGGAAATTGTTGGAACGGCATAGTCCGCCTGGCCGGTCGCAGAGAGCGGGTGGTAAAACATGAATCATCCGGATTAATAGAAGAAGATTATTGTATCGTACTTCAGGGAAATCTGGAGATGAAATATATTTTATCCCTGGTGTCACAGGGCAGGGTAAGTTACGATACGCAGCAGGAGCATCTGAGGGAAGAACCCATTTATTTTGCCGTGGCGATTCTTTCCAAATTAAAACCGGATCAGGTTGTTCAGATAAAGATCAATAAAGCGATGAATGCCGAATCAGAACTGAATGCCGGGCTGTTTAAACTGGGAAAAATAAAAAAAGATATTGCCTGTTTATTAGGTAAAACGGAGAAGGGGGAGTATTACACCGCTCTGAATACTCAGGAGAATTCACTCCCGGTGAATATGTTTAATCATAAGGTCGTACCAATAGAAATTGCACGCGAGATCAATAAAGCATACCGCGAGTTACTAAAGGAAAAGAAACTACTGGTTCTGGATAATATGACTTTTGCGGAACTTTCAACCTGCT
>CAYULK010000245.1:0-4729 GCA_964445625.1 uncultured Calditrichota bacterium | reverse complement strand
GTGAAAATCCGCAGCAATCTCAGGCCGGGGATTTATATTTTTTTTCAGAAAATAAAGATAAGATATCACATGTAGGACTTGCATTAGGCGATTTTAAAATATTACATGCCCGGGGATTTGTTCGGATAAACAGCCTTGAACCACAGGATAAAAAGTTTGATCAGGACCTTCTAAATACTTTTGTAGATGTGAGAACCTGTTTTGATTAATGTGTTAAGTCTGAATCGAAATGTACTCGTTTTAAACCAGAATTATGAGCCGGTTTCAATCTGTAATGTAAGAAAAGCGATTATTCTGGTTTATCTTGGTAAAGCAGAAATTGTGGAAAGTCTGGACCGTGAAGTCCGGGCGATTACGTTTTCCATGCCTTTTCCGAGTGTGGTGAGATTACAAATCTATATTTACCGTCCTTTTACGCCGGTGATTCTTAGCCGGAAAAATATTCTCAAACGGGACAATCATAAATGTCAATATTGTGGTAAAATTAATGCGCAACTCACCGTAGATCATATTATTCCCAAACAATATGGTGGTAAAGACAGCTGGGAAAACCTGATATGCGCCTGTATTCGTTGTAATTGTAAAAAAGGAAATCGTACCCCGGAACAAGCAGGAATGAAACTGATGAAAAATCCCAAAAAACCAAGCAGGTTATTTTTTTTGCAGTTTTATATTGACCGGCCACATGATACCTGGCGTCCGTATTTGTTTCTGAATTGAGAGTTGAAGATCAAGGAGAATTAGATTGAAAAAAAGAATTCTGAGTGGGATGCGTCCGTCCGGGAAATTACATCTGGGCAACTATGCCGGTGCCCTTGAAAATTGGATTAAATTACAGGATGAATATGACAATTTCTTTTTTGTTGCTGACTGGCATGCATTGACGACAAATCCGCGGGCTGCCGGTGAAGTGCGGCAAAATACGATAGACATGGTCATCGACTGGCTGAGTGCCGGGATTAAGCCGGAAAATCCAATTTTTATCCAGTCGCAGATAAAACAGCATGCGGAATTACATTTACTCTTTTCGATGCTGATTACGAATGCCAGACTGGAAAGAAATCCCACGCTAAAGGAACAAGTGCGCGATCTTAAGACAGAAAATATTTCATATGGCCATCTCGGCTATCCGGTATTACAGGCAGCAGATATCCTGATATATAAGGCAAATATTGTCCCGGTTGGTGAAGATCAGGCGCCGCATGTGGAAATTACAAGGGAGATAGCCAGAAAATTTAATTCAACATATGGCGAAGTGTTTCCTGAGCCTGAGACAAAACTGACCACTTTTGCCCGTCTTCCGGGTCTGGATGGCAAGAAAATGGGCAAGTCGAATGATAATTATATCCTGATGTCCGATCCTGAGGAAAAAATATATCAAAAAGTACGCACGGCGATTACAGATCCACAGAAGGTAAGACGAAATGATCCGGGGCACCCGGATATCTGCAATGTCTATTGGTTTCATAAAAAATTTAATCCTGAAGAAGTACAGCAAATACGCAAAGATTGTGAATCCGGTGTACTGGGATGCGTTGATTGCAAAAAGAACTGTTCGATTAAAATCGCACAATATTTCGCACCTATTAGAGATAAACGTGCCTATTATGAAACTAATCTGAACGAAGTTGATGATATTATTAATGCCGGTATTAAGCGGGCACGTGAAGAAGCAGCCGCTACAATGACAGATGTGTATAATGTTATGAAGATGGGTTAATAATGGCATATCGTATTAAACTTGATGCTTTTGAAGGACCGTTTGATCTGCTCTTATTTTTGATTCGTAAACATGAAGTGGATATATATGACATTCCAATTCATGACATCACCAGGCAATTTCAGGATTATATTGAGGTAATGAAAATACTCGATCTTGAAGTCGCCGGCGAGTTTATTGAAATGGCGGCTATTTTAATGAATATCAAGGCCAGAATGTTACTCCCAAGACCTTTAGGGATGAGCGATGATGAATATGAGGATCCACGTACAGAACTGGTGGAGCGATTAATAGAGTATCAAAGGTTTAAAGAAGTAGCAGAGGATATGCATGAAATTGAAGCAAAGCAGAGAAAAATATTCGGGAGAAAATATTTTCAAAAATTAGAATCACCAAACAAAGACACAGCTGAAACATATCTTAGTGATGTAACTTTATTTGATCTGCTGCTGGCATTTAAAAAGGCACTGGATAATATGCCGAAGGTGACCTATCATGAAGTTAAAATGATCGATGTGACCATTGAACATCAAACAGAGTATATACTGCAGAAAATAAGCGGTCAGACTATGATTCTTTTTTCAGAATTGATAAATGAAATAAAGGAGAAAATTGTCATTGTGGTAACGTTTCTGGCTCTTCTTGAAATGATAAGAACAAAAATAATAGTGGTCAGACAGTCAAGTGCGTTTGAAGATATCAGGATAAAAAAAGCGGATTAAAAATCAGAAAGAATAAATATTGACCCAGAACAATTTACATCGGATTATCGAATCCCTTCTCTTTGCCAGTAATACGCCACTGACCCTGGACAAGTTAAAAGAGGTGCTGGAAGGGCCGGGAAAAAAAGAGATTCGTACGGCAATAACCGATTTGCAAAATTTTTATAACCAGACCGGCAGTGCAATTGATGTCGCTGAACTGGCAGGTGGCTTTCAACTGGTCAGCCGTGAGGAATATGCTATTTATTTGCAAAAGCTGTTTAAAGGTAAATCTGCACCACGGCTGACACACCGGGCGTTGGAAACTCTGGCTATCATTGCATATAAGCAACCGATTACAAAGCAGGAAATGGAATCCATTCGTGGTGTGAATGTTGACGGTGTTGTGAGAACTCTGCTTGAACGCAATTTGGTTAAAATCGAGGGCCGGCAGAAGGCACCTGGCAATCCCTTGTTATACGGAACCAGTAAATTTTTTCTGCAATATTTTGGCTTGAACTCTCTTGGTGATTTGCCAAAACTAAAAGAGATAGATGAGTTATTAAAAGATGATGATAAATTCCTGGAGAGCCTCGATCAGGTGTCCTTGCTGCAGCTCGCTCCGGAAGCACTGGGTTTGAAAACACCCGAAGAACTAGAGAAGAATCAGACTACACTAAATATCCCGGTAAAGACGAACGACAATCCGGCCGAACAGGAAACAGAAAAGAATGATGCGACTGAATAGATATCTGGCCCAGGCCGGTGTTGCCTCACGACGAAAATGTGACGAACTTATTCTTCAGGGCAGGGTCACTGTTAATGGCGAAAAGGTAGCTGAACTGGGGGTCCGGGTAGATGAAATCCAGGATAAAATCACGTTTGATGGCTCTCCTGTCAATGTTCCCCGTAATTTTAAATATATCATTCTTAACAAACCTGCCGGATATGTTACAACTGTAAAAGATGAATTTAACAGACATACAGTGTTGGACCTGATTCCGCTGGAAGAAAGGATTTTTCCGGTTGGTCGTCTTGATTACGAAACGACCGGACTTCTATTGGTGACAAATGATGGTGAACTGTCAAATCAACTAATTCATCCCAAATATAAATTTGAAAAAATTTATCATGTCCTGCTCGATAAACTGGTTAAGCCCATAGCGATATATAATCTGCAACTGGGTGTGGAACTTGATGGTAAAAAAACTGCGCCTTGCAAAATACATCAAATCCGTGTGGTTGATAATTGCAGTCTGTTAGAAGTGATATTACGCGAAGGGCGTAATCGTCAGATACGAAGAATGTTTGAATTATATGAGTACAATGTCGATAAATTAGATCGTATTGCATTCGGACCACTCACCCTGGCCGGATTAAAACGGGGTGAATGGCGTTATTTGAGACGGACAGAGATCGAGAAATTGCGAGAAAATATCCATATTTGATGAACTCAAAACTAAAAATTGCCATCGATGGTCCTGCCGCTTCGGGTAAAAGCACCACCGCAAGGATGGTCGCTAAAAAGCTAAACTATTTATATATAGATACCGGTGCGATGTACCGCGCAATTACACTTGCTGCTCTTGAATCTAAAACAGAGATTAATGATGAACCCGCGCTTGTATTACTGGCAGGTAACGCCTCTATTGAATTACAGGTTAAGCGTGATGGCGTGAAGACGATTCTGAACGGCGTGGATGTCTCTGATGATATCCGTTTACCAAAGGTAACAAAGGTAATAAGTGTAATTTCTGCGCATAAAAAATTACGCCGGAAAATGGTGGAAAAACAACGCTTTCTGGCCCGGCATGGTGGCGTGGTAATGGAAGGACGCGATATCGGAACTCATGTTCTGCCCGATGCTGAGATAAAAGTATTTATGGTTGCAGGTTTGAAAGAGAGGGCATTACGAAGACATATCGAGTTAAAAAAGAAGGGTATTGAAATTAGCCGGGAGGAGATTGAGGCAGATATACAGCGACGTGATGATCTGGATTCTTCACGTGCAATTGCACCCCTTAAACCGGCAAAAGATGCGGTCCATATTGACACTTCTCTTCTGTCAATTGACGAACAGGTTGCCCTGGTACTTAAACTGGTTGATGATTGCTTAGAGACTTAGAGACTTTGTGGCATAATTGTGAATTAACCAGGCTAATAGATTAAGATTGATAAAGAATGGTTTTTGATACAACGATTAATGAAAACATGTAATGCCTCAGTGAATTGGGGAAAAACTGGATTCTATAAGAATAATGCCTTATATTCTTTTTATGAATTCACAAACACCCATAAGATTGTTTAA
>CAYULK010000244.1:0-4737 GCA_964445625.1 uncultured Calditrichota bacterium | reverse complement strand
GGAACTTGATCCTACTACAGGAATACCACAGGCCATGGCCTCGATTAACACACGTCCGAATTTTTCCACCCAGTTTGCCCGGGTGAGAGACGGGAGCACAAATATATCCATCTGATTCATATAGCCGGCCACCTGTTTATGAGAAGCGGCCGATTCAAATTGAACATCAATTTCCAATTCTCGTGAAAGTTTAGAAAGATTTTCTTTTTCCGGTCCATCACCAATAATCAGTATTTTACATTGTAAATCACGCGCCGCCTCTAATAAATGATTTATCCCCTTTTGTTCAACAAGAGATCCTACATAACCGATTACTGGTTTTGTATCTTTATTTTGAGTGTTCTTATCTCTGGGTTTAAACGCTTCCGTATCAACACCATGGGTAATAATTTCCAACCGGCCTTTATAACCTTTCTGTTCAAGCACCTCTTTGGCCATGGAATTCCTTACCAGAATAGCATCAGCATGTTTGAGAGTGTACTTCTCGAATAGATTAAAAGGCGGTGGATAATTTTTGTACTGATGTTGTGAAGCATGTAATACAATTTTGCTATTTGGGGAGAATAATTTACTGTAAAGGACTAACTGGAAAGTACCGGCATTAAATGGTTCATCTTCCAAATCTATAATATCCGGTTTAAATGCTTGCAGCAGTTTTTTTAGCTTTGAGATAAAAAAAGCGAAATGCAGATTTCCGGTAAAAATAATTTTCCCGATGTGAATTTCATAATTGGGATCGGATGTCTTCTCCAGATATTTTTTACCGGCACTCCACATCTCCTTCCAATAGGGCGGCACAAGTACTTTTACTTCAGATCTTGAGATCAGCGCAATTTCCCGGGGAAGACTCTGATAAAATTCCTGAATAAACGAAGTGTATGATATAATTAATATTCGTTTTGCCCTGTTGTTGATTTTATCTTCCATCTTGCCAGCTGTTCTGGGATTGAAATGTGTATTTCCTGATAATTCTTTTGATATATGCATTATCTTAAATCTATATTTAAAATTTGTATCGCTTTAAAGACTGGCAAATATTCATTTGAAATTCCATACCAAGTATTGATATTCCGCAGATTCCTGAATTTTTGATCGATGTCTTCCAGAAATGCAGAATATAACCGAAGTATTTCATCTTCAGGCAGTCCTGGTGATAGACGGGTTATTACAAATCCTTTGATTTTAAACTGTGCGTTTTGCTTTAAGATGATTTAGTATCCATAATATTTTCTAAACCAATCCGTCGTTTTTACTAATCCATCCTGCACGGGAACTAACACCTTAAAATCCAATAACGATTTGGCTTTTGTGATATCTGCCAGTGAATGTTTTACATCACCGGGACGCGGATCTGTATATTTCGCCGGAATATTCACTCCCATTATATCCTGCAACATCCGGTAAAGAGTATTTAAGGATGTTCTCTCACCACAGGCCATATTCATCATATGTCCCGATGCATCAGGTGCCTTACAAGCCAGTAAATTTGCTGATACCACATTATCGATATAACTGAAATCACGACTCTGTTCACCGTCGCCATAGATAACCGGTGGTTTGCCCTCGAGCAGCGCTTTGATAAATTTGGGAATGACTGCCGAATAAAAAGAATTGGGATCCTGCCGGGGGCCAAAGACATTAAAATAACGCAATGCGACGGTCTCAAGGTCAAAAACCCGGGAATATACCGAACAATATAACTCCCCGGCCAATTTGTTAACAGCATAGGGTGATAACGGTTTTGGCGTCATATCTTCAACCTTTGGTAATTGTTCCGCGTCACCATAGGCTGAAGAGGAAGCTGCGTAAACCACTCGTTTCACACCGGATTTTGCTGCGGCATATAAAATGTTCAGCGTGCCGTTGAGATTATTATCATTACTCTCAATGGGCGTTTGAATAGATCGCGGTACCGATGGTAATGCCGCCTGATGCAGCACATAATCCACGCCATCCATCACTTCCATCACTGTGTTAAGATAACGAATATCGCCCTGTATAAAATTTACCTGTGCAGAGAAGCCGGAAATATTTTCTATATGTCCGGTGGATAAATTATCAATAATTCGTACCTTTTTGCCGTCATTAACCAGTGCTTCGGCAATATTGGAACCAATAAAACCGGCACCGCCGGTTACTAAATATAATTCACTCATAAACGCCTCAAAATCCTTTTTTTATGCTATTATAGCCAAAAACTTTGTTATTTCCAACGGATCGCCGGGGCGATTAGCAAAATTTTACTGAATGATTATATTTTTATCACGCAGAGCCGCCGCGCCAAAGGCGCCATGCCCGCCGGCAGGCGTGGGGCAGGCAAAGCCGCAGAGTATCATTGTTTTAATTGAACGCCGATAACATGGATCAAACGGATTTTATTTAATATATTTTTCAATTCGTGTAATTCGTGTAATTCGTGGACTTCTTTCTTTGATTGCAGCATTGGGCTGCGCTATGAATTAATCAGATTAATAAAAAGATATGAATAAGATCAAAAGAAAAGAAGAGATATTAAAATAAAATTCACATTAATTGTTGAAATTAGGTGTCAAATTGTCTATAATTTCAATAGCGATCTTATGAAATGGATCACAATTAATATAAATAATTATATATACTTTCCGAATACAGATTATAGACCAGAAATCCAACAGCCGGCATTATTGTGATCTGATAGGATTTAGAAAGATTCTCATGCCAATTAATTATTATTTTCACAACAGGGGTATATTATGTTCATAAAAGCAAAATGGATCCTGACGGCCGTACTTCTTTTCTCATTTTTCTCTGTGATGACCGCCCAGGAAAATCAAAAACTGAGAATAGCGATCATTGATTTTTCAACGACCGGCGGTTTGTCCGAACAGGAAACAGTCATATTAAGCAAACGCCTGAATTCCATGCTGGTAAGGACTAATGCATTTATTGTACTCGAACGGGGAAAAATGGATGAAATCCTGAAAGAACAGGGCTTTCAACAGCTGGGATGTACGACTACGGAATGTGCGGTAGAAGTTGGAAAACTGCTTAATGTGCAAAAGATTATCAATGGGTTCATCGGGAAAATCGGAAAGACATATACTATTGATATTTCGTTGATGGATGTCGAGACGGCGCAAATTGAGAAATCGTTTGTCCAGGATTATAAAGGCGAAATTGATGGATTGCTTGATATAATGGAATCAATCTCCCTGGAGATTGCCGCTATTGTCAAAATCTCAAAAACCCCTGTGCAAGCGGAGAAAAAGATTTTTAACTTATCAATAGATTCTCAACCGGATGGTGCGCGGGTTTTTATCAATGATCGTGAGGTGGGAAAGACACCATTTAAAAGCAGAGTTCGGGATGGCATGCAATTGGAGGTTCGGATTTTGAAACAGAATTATGATGAGTATTATCAAAAAATGACGGTTACCCGTGAAGTTGATGTTAATGCGAATCTCGAGATATCCAAAGATTACGCGCGTGAGTTAGCAGATAACCGAAAGACAGATTCCGGAACCAAAATCGAAGATGACAGCGGATCAAGTCTTTGGTGGTGGATTGGCGGCGCAGTTGTGGCTGGAGGTGCAGCGGCTGTTTTACTCTCCGGTTCCGGTGGAGAAGAAGCGGAAACACCAATCACGACAACAGATCAGGGATTTACATTACCACCGACTCGTCCTTAACAAAAACTGAATAAAAGAGAGCAGGGATAAAAATGAAAATCAGAAATTCAAATATTTTACCCGGTTTATCTACAATAATATTATTTATCGTGCTTTTATTTGTACAAACTCCGGATTTATATGCCCAGGAATTCTGGGCACAGCAAAATGGGCCCTATGGCGGAACAGCGGCCAGTTTCGCAGCAGATACCAACGGGATAATATACGGAGGTACACAATATGGTGGACTCCAAAGATCGGATGATTTTGGCTCAACCTGGTACAAAACCGGCTGGTCAGGTTCAGTTTTGTCTATGATTGTCAGCAAAAAAGGTGACCTGTATTTTCCTGGATATAACAGCGTTAGTAAATCTATGGATGGTGCCGTTACATTCGAACAACTGACCAACGGTCTTCCTGAACGATTCAGTGCTACCTCATTTGCAGAAAATTCGAACGGTGATATATTTGTCAGCTCTGATAGCGGATTATACGTCAGCAAGGATGATGGAGGTACATGGATATACACAAATTCTGATCTGCCGGCAAAAACTATCCGGCGTGTGTTTGTCAGTTCTGACAATCATATTTATGTAAATGTATATAGTGTCGGCGTATATCGCTCACTGGATAATGGCGCCAGCTGGCAGGACTTAAGTAGTGGTTTACCCATTGGTTATCATTTGTTTACGGATTTTGTAGAGAATTCGCAAAAGAAAATATATCTGTCCGTTCTTGGTTCGGGTGTTTTTGAACTACCAAAAGGGAGTAATGTTTGGACAAATATTAATTCGGGATTGGCTGACCTTTTAGTATCTGCCCTGGATATAAATTCAAATGACGATTTGTTTTGTGGCACATGGGAACAAGGTGTCTTTAGATTATTAAAGGATGCTTCTCAATGGACAAATGTAAATAGCGGATTGCTAAATCCAAGAATTAGAGATATTTACATCGACAAAAAAACAAACAAAATTCTATTAGGGACCGAGCATCGTAATGGTGGTGGGGTATTCGGCTCAATCGATAATGGGAAAAGTTGGCAGGATGCAAATCAAGGATTCAGAGGTGTACGGGTCTGGGACATGAC
>CAYULK010000243.1:0-4740 GCA_964445625.1 uncultured Calditrichota bacterium | reverse complement strand
ATAAAAGCCCAGAAATTCTTTTTCCTTAGCCAGTTTATCCTGAGGAGACCAGTCCGGCACATCAGGCAGCTCAGGGTATACAATTACATCGTTCATATCCGGATGCATATCAAACAGAGAATTCTGGCCCAGGTTTTTATTTGTTTTTGAGTGCAGATTTTGACCAAACTCTATGACTTTTTCAATGGCATGGTAATTTTGAGCCCGGTTGCCTTCCAGAGAATCCAATGCTCCTGATTGCGCCAGGCTTTCTAATACTTTTTTGTTAACCAACCGTAAATCGACATGCTCCAGCAAATGGAAAATATTTTTATACTTACCTTCTGTGTTACGTTTATCTACAATAGATTGAATCGCATTATTTCCGACATTTTTGATCGCCGTCATTCCGAAAGCGATTTTATTATCGCCAATCGGTATGAATTGGGCCTGACTATGATTAATATCCGGGGGGACAACTTCAATACCCATCTTTCGGCAGTCTTCTATCAATACCACGACACGATCGGTATTATTTACTTCACTGGATAAGTTTGCAGCCATAAATTCAGCAGGATAATTGCTCTTCAGGAATCCTGTCTGGTAGGCGATCAGAGCATATGCCGCAGCATGAGATTTATTAAAACCATACGAGGCAAATTTTTCAATCATATCGGCAATTTCATTTGCTGTTTTTTTATCGATGCCATTCGTTGTGCATCCAGTGATAAATTTTTCCTTTTGCCCCAGCATCTCCTTTTTCTTCTTTTTTCCCATAATCCGACGCATAATATCCGCTTCCGCAAGGGAAAATCCTCCGAGTTCAGAGGTAATACGCATGACTTGTTCCTGATAAACAATGATACCGTAAGTTTCATCCAGAATTGGTTCCAGACTGGGATGCGCGTATGTTATCTTCATCCGGCCTTTTTTTCGGGCAATAAAATTGTCAATCATGCTCATGGGACCCGGGCGGTAAAGTGCATTCATGGCAATCAGATCTTCAACCCGGTTAGGTTGTAATTTGCGTAAATATTCCTGCATCCCGGAACTTTCAAACTGGAATATACCTATTGTTTGTCCCCGGCTAAACAGATCAAATGTTTTTGGATCATCAAGCGGAATTTTATCTATGGAAAAAGTTTTGTCATATTTTTCGCGAATCATTTTTTCCGTGTTATGAATGACCGTAAGATTTCTAAGACCCAGGAAGTCCATTTTAAGCAGGCCGATCGCTTCACACCAACCCATAGTCCATTGTGTGGTAACTTGTTTATCCGAAGTAAGTGCCAGCGGAGCATAATTTGTTATATCATCAGGGGCTATTAAAATTCCGGCAGCGTGTACGGACGCGTGACGTGCAATTCCCTCCAACGTCTGCGAATACTCAACCAGTTCACTCATTTTTGGATCAGAATCTGAGGCGATTTCTTTAAGTTCGGGTATTTTTTTAAATGCATCCTCCAGGTGCATCGGTTTACCCTGGAATACCGGTATTTTTTTTGCGATTGCATCGGCTTTAGATATCGGGATTTTTAATACCCGTGACACGTCGCGGATAACTCCGCGGGAAGCCATTGTACCAAATGTAATAATCTGTGCGACATTTTTACGCCCATACTTCTCCCTTACATATTCGATAACTTCGTCACGCCGCTCATAACAGAAATCAATATCGATATCGGGCAAAGATACACGTTCCGGATTCAGGAATCGTTCGAACAGCAGATCATAGCGCAGGGGATCGACATTTGTTATACCTAGTGAATACGCGACCAGACTTCCGGCTGCTGAACCTCTGCCCAGTCCGACCGGTATATCTTTTTTACGTGCCGCATCTATAAAATCCTGAACAATAAGAAAATATCCTGCATATCCCATTTTCTTGATTATTTTCAATTCATACTCTAACCGCTCATCAAGCCTGGGATCTGTTTTCGTGTATTTTTTTTCGATGCCCTTTCGCGATAGTTTCTCCAGATATTCATCCGCACTGACATTTCCTTCCTCTTCCGGAATCGGGAATCCAGGCAAAAGTTTTTGACTGAAATCAATTTCAAGATCAATTTTACCTGCCACCTCAAGTGTCCGTTCAATGACATCCGGTTTATCTTTGAACAACTGCTTCATCTCTTCCGGAGATTTCAGATATAATTCCTGTGTGTTATATCTCATGCGATTGGGATCATCACGATCTTTTCCTGTCTGCAGACACAGTAATATATCATGTGCTTTACTATCATTTTTTTTGATGTAGTGAACATCATTGGTGGCCACAACCGGAATACCCATCTCCTTTGCCAGGTCAAAGACCTTGGGATAGGTGAAGTGTTCTTCTTCTATACCATGATCCTGTAACTCCAGGTAAAAATCATCACCAAAGAGTTCGAGATAGAATTCTGCAGATTCAATTGCCGCTTCGCGGCTACCCTGTCTGAGTTTATAGGCGATCTCGCCCTTCATACAGGCAGAAAGTACGATCAAACCTTCTGAGTATTCACGCAATAGTTCTTTATCTATTCGCGGCCGGTAATAAAATCCCTGGAGGTATGAATAAGATGTGAGCTTTATTAAGTTACGATAACCGGTATAATTTTTTGCCAGAATTACAAGATGATACGAATATGGTTCGCCTTCAACCGCACGCCGTAAGGTACGTTCACGAGGGGCAATATATGCCTCACATCCTATAATCGGTTTTATATCATTCTTCTTTGCTTCGGAATAAAATTCAAGTGTACCGAACATATTACCGTGATCGGTTATAGACAGCGCATCCATGCCAAATCGTTTTGTTTCGTTGATCAGATTCTTGATTTTTCCGGCACCGTCAAGCAGACTGTAGTGTGTGTGAGTATGGAGATGGACAAATGACATATATGTATGTTATTTAATAAGTTATGGTAATATTTTGTGTCTGGTTTAATATTTGTTTTTAAAGATTCAATATAACTTCAGCTTTTTTTATTGTCAAAAGTAAATTACGTTTAATTACACTTTTAAAATGTTTTTTTTTGTGAGCATTATTGTTAAGTTGAGAAACTGGAATTTCGATAGCGGTTGCTGGTTGCTGGTTGCTGGTTTCTGGATGCTGGATGCTGGATGCTCGATACTGGATGCTGGTAGTAGCACAGCGGAGATCCCAACATGTCGATACCGGAGGCAGATGTTTTTGGCGGGAATGATGGTTTTCCGTGATTAAAGTTAAAAGGTATAAGGTATAAGGTATAGGAATCTTGCAATTGTGTATAAGATCGTCAAGAACTTATTGGCCTATTACCTCTTATCCTTTTATCCTCTTGGCCTCTTTGCCATTTGGCCTTTGAGACTTTGTCATTTTGTCACTCTTTTACTCAGGAACTTAGGCGCTTAGGGACCTGACAAAAAAATAAGAATATCGAATGTTGAATATTGAAATAAAGAGGAGTTGTCAATGGCAATAGTTAAACCATTTCGGGGACTAAGACCGGTCAAAGAATATGCCGAAAAAGTGGCCTCTCCGCCATACGATGTGATCAATAGCGAAGAAGCCCGTGAGCTGGTTTCAAATGCACCTTACTCATTTTTGCATATCACAAAACCTGAAATAGATGTAGCACCGGATACTGACATTTATAGTCAGTCGGTATATGAAAAAGGTGTTGAAAATTTGCAGAAATTGCGTGACAATCAAATTCTCGTACAAGATAAAAAGCCTTGTTTTTACTTGTATCAACAGGTGATGGGTGATCATAAACAACTCGGTCTTGTGGCCGGCGCTTCTGTGGAAGAATATGATGCTGATAAAATAAAAAAACACGAGCTGACCAGGGTAGAGAAAGAGGACGATCGACTCAAGCATATTTTAAGTCTCTCGGCCCAGACAGGTCCCGTATTTTTAACCTATCGTGCCAAACCGGCAATTAATAAATTCCTGCAGCGATTGATCGAAGATGATCCGGAATATGATTTTACCACCCCTGATGATATTCGCCATACTTTTTGGGTTGTTTCCAATGAAGACGCGATTAAAAGAATCCAGGATGACTTTGCGGAAATTCCGGAATTATATGTTGCTGACGGTCATCACCGTTCCGCAGCCGCTTCCCGCGCCTGTGCCACGTTAAAATCAAAAAATCCCGGACATACCGGCGCTGAACCGTACAACTTTTTCCTGACCGTCATTTTTCCGCATAACCAGATGCAGATACTGGACTATAACCGTGTAGTAAAGGATCTTAATAATCTGTCAAAGGAAGATTATTTACAGCGAATCACAAAGAAATTTCTGGTTCGGGAGTTTTCTGATAAGATACCGTATCAACCATCAGTCAGGCATGACTTTGGCATGTATCTTGACGGTATTTGGTACCGTCTGTCGGCCATACCGGGCACCTGGAAGGAAAATGATCCGCAGGAACGACTGGACGTCAGTATACTGTATGAAAACCTGTTGAAACCGGTGCTTGATATTGGCGATCCGCGTAAAGATAAACGCATTGATTTTGTAGGTGGTATGCGTGGCCTGGATGAATTGAAACGGCGGGTGGACAGCGGAGAAATGAGTGTGTCATTTTCGGTGTTTCCGACAAAAATTGAGGATCTGCTGGCCATTGCGGATGCCGGATTGATCATGCCTCCAAAATCAACCTGGTTTGAACCAAAATTACGCAGCGGGCTTGTGACGCACCTTTTGCAGCAGGCGGTAAACAATAGGTAATAGGTAATAGGAATTGGGAATTGGGAATTGGGAATTGGGAATTGGGAATTGGGAATTGGGAA
>CAYULK010000242.1:0-4762 GCA_964445625.1 uncultured Calditrichota bacterium | reverse complement strand
GTGAGAGTAAAAGAGGAAGCCTGTCCGCATGATCTGGCCCCGACGACAAGCACAACCGCCGCACTTGTAATGGGTGATGCTTTGGCCATCGCGCTTCTGGAGCGCAGGAACTTTTCAAAAGAAGATTATGCATTTATACATCCCGGTGGAAACCTTGGTAAAAAGCTCCTAACGACTGTGGATGATCTTATGGAAACCGATGATAATCTCCCGTTTTGCTATTCTGATGATAATATGAAGAAGGTAACGATTGAGTTGGCTAATAAACGTGGTATTTGTCCGGTTATAAATGAACAATTTGAAATTTTAGGGGTTATCACCACCGGTGATTTAGCCAGATTGCTCGAACAAAAAGACAATGTATTTGAAGTTAAGGCCAGTAATGTAATGAATCCGGACCCGAAAGTTGTAAAATCCGGAATACTCGCATCTGAATCTTTACAAAATATGGAAGACTTTAGAGTAATTGCCATGCCGGTTGTTTCTGAAGAATCCAAGCTGATGGGAATTGTTCATTTACACGATATTTTATTAGCTGGAATTACTATATGAAATATTTATTTTGCCTGTTAATAATAATTGTTCTGATCTCCACAGGTTGCTCCAATCTGGAGGATGGGGAAACTACCGATGGTGAGGCAATCGATTATCCCGATTCTGAAAGCTGGAATGCGCAGATGTCGTTTACCAAACAGGGTAAAAGAAGGGCCGTTCTACATGCCGGATATGTCGCAAAATATTCAAAAAAACAAATAACATTGCTTAAAGAAAATGTCCGGGTAGATTTTTTTGATGAAGAAGGTAATCGTAAATCATATCTTACTTCAAAGGAGGGCAAGGTGTTTGATAAAACCAGGGACATGGTGGCTACCGGGAATGTCATTGTAATTTCGCGCAATGGCACCCACCTTTATACAGAAGAACTACACTGGGAAAACACCTCTGAGCGAATTGTTTCTAATGTACCGGTGATGATTACGACTGATGAGGATACGCTGTACGGAGATACCTTTACTTCCGACCCGGATCTGATTAATTATGAAATCACCAATACCCGGGGTACATCAAAAAATGTTATCTCGCTAGAAGAATGATATGCGACATCTGATATTAATATTATTTCTTTCACTCTCCGTATTGGCTGCAGATGATCAATTAAAATTAATACATGCCGATAAATCGATTGGCAAGCTGATCAATGGTGAACGGGTCCGGATACTCACCGGAAATGTGGAAGTCTACCAGGATACACTTCATATGCTTTGTGACGAAGCATATTTTTATGAAGACCAGAACCGGATTGAATTTATAGGCAATGTATATCTTGATGATGGCCATTATACCCTGAGAGCATACCACGTTATTTATTATCCTGATACGAGGATTGCTATATGCCGGAAAAATGTAAGAATAAGCAGCCAGACAGATTCACTGTATGCTGAAAAATTTACTTATAATTTTAGAAATAAGAACGCAGAGGGGGAACAAAATCTCTTTGTCTGGGATAAGCAAAATAATGCACGTGTTTGGGGTGATAAGGGTAATTATAATTCTGAGACACAGTACACCCGGATAACAAAAAATGCCCGTTTTATGCATTATAATCCTGGTGATAGCGATACACTGGACATTACCTCACGCTATATGGAATATCAGGCCCGGGTCAATAACTATGCGCTGGCAACAGACAGCGTTACGATTCGTAAGGGTGATTTGTTGGCTATCTGTGACTCAGCCAGATATGATATCGAACAGGAAAAAATCCACTTAAAAGTTAATCCGATCGCCTGGCAATCCGAGAGTGAAATGAAAGGCAATACTATAGATCTGATATTGGATAGTCTGACCTTAACCGGTATTTTAATTTCGGGCGAAGCACAGATCAAAACGCTATCAGATTCTATTTTGGATACCTATGACTATTTGAGTGGGAAATCAATAGAGGTGTTGCTGGCGGATAAAAAGCCATATTTGATTACTGCCCGGCATAATGCCAGTAGTATATTTTTACTGAAAGATAATGAGACCAAACAGGGAACCAATATAGCCAGTTCTGATAGTATTATTATATTCTTTCAGGCAGGTGTGATGGACAGTATTGCGATCATTGGAGGAGCACAGGGAACCTTTTATCCTCCGGATTATAAGGGAGACATGGAAAGTGAGTACTGAACAGCCGATACTGCGTGCCACTGATTTGCAAAAGATTTACGGCAAGAGAACTGTTGTTAAAAAAGCATCAATCTATGTCAAACAGGGTGAAATTGTTGGTTTACTTGGTCCGAACGGAGCGGGAAAAACGACTACTTTTTATATGATTACGGGCATGATTAAACCCAATGGCGGAAAGATTGAACTGGACAATGAGAATATTACCAGAATGCCCATGTACCGCCGGGCCAGGCGCGGCATCTCATATCTGCCCCAGGAAGCTTCTATTTTCAGAAAACTGACTGTGGAAGAAAACCTGATCGCTATAATGCAGGCCATAGGTATTCCCAGAAAAGAACGTAAAGACCGATGTGCCAAATTGCTCGATGAATTAAGTATTGCCCATATTGCTAAAAGTATCGGATATAATTTATCCGGGGGTGAGCGCAGGCGTACCGAAATCGCCAGAACCCTGGTCACAAATCCACGTTTCATTTTACTGGATGAACCATTTGCCGGTGTCGATCCCATTGCGGTGGAGGATATTCAGAACATCGTCCACGATCTTAAGGGGCGCGGAATTGGTGTGTTAATAACCGACCATAATGTTCATGAAACATTATCAATTACTGACCGGGCTTATTTATTATTCGAGGGAAAAATTCTCAAAGAAGGTACATCTGAATTTCTGGCTGATGATCCGGAAGCAAAAAAACTGTATTTGGGTGAAAAATTTAAATTAGACCGATAAAAGCATTCGTATTGACGAGACAAATTATTGCTTAAAAAATAAAAAAATCTTAAATTCAAAAATCATTATATTTTAATATAATAGTTAAGATATAGCTTTGATGAGGATTGTTTTAGTTATCGTAGTGTGAATTTTAAAATTGGGAAAATTTATGAAGCGTATCTTGTTTATTTGTGCCAATAATTCAGCCTTGAGTCAGATGGCAGAAGCATTTTTAAAAAGAATTACCTTTAATCGGGTAGAGGTTTTCAGCGCCGGAATTGTTCCTAAATCTATAAATCCGCTTGGTGTAAAAGTAATGAAGGAACTGGGCATTGATATCGCCAAGCAAAGATCAAAATCGGTAAATGAATATTATCATGACCGGTTTAATTATGTAATTACAATGCATGATATTGCGCGCGATAAATGTCCGGCTTTTCAGGGCAGCCATACAAAAATCCATAAAAGTTTCGAAGATCCTGCTAAAGTAAGGGGCTCTGAAAAAGTAAAACTGGAGCAATTTCGAATCGCCAGGGATCAAATAAAAGACTGGCTCACGGATTTTTCAGAGACGTATCAACTGGGATAATTGTCAGGTTTCCAGTGATATCATACCTGTCACAAATCCATTGATTATACTTACAATTGCAAACTGATCCGGATTATGATTCTAATATATTTAACCCGATTGCTTCGCCAGACTATTTAAGGAGTACTGAAAATGCGCAAACCGGCTCTTGCCATGATTGTATTTGTTTTTTTATTACCATTGCTTGGTTTAGCGGAACCTTTGCTCGCCAGTGGCACGGAGGAGGGTTCACTGCTTGGTGAACGATTGCCGTTGTGGAGTGCGATTCCATTTGTAGGTATTCTGCTATCAATCGCCATTTTCCCGCTAATTGCACCAACTTTCTGGCATCACCATTTTCCAAAAATATCAGCTGCCTGGGCCTTGATTTTTGCCATACCTTTCCTGATTTATTACCAGAGTGAAGCTTTGCACGAGATATTACATATTTATTTTCTGGATTATATCCCCTTTATAATACTGTTGTGGGGATTATATACCATTGCCGGCGGAATCTATATCAAAGGTTCTATGCAAGGGACTCCGGTGATCAACACCATACTCATTTTGATTGGAACTCTGCTGGCATCGTGGGTTGGAACAACCGGCGCGGCGATGATAATGATTCGGCCGATTTTGCGAGCGAATGAAAACCGTCAATATAAGATCCATATAATTGTGTTTTTTATTTTCCTTGTGGCAAATATCGGAGGAACACTAACGCCACTGGGTGATCCACCCCTGTTTCTGGGATTTCTGCATGGTGTTAGTTTCTTCTGGACATTAAATCTTTACCCTGAACTGCTGGTTGTCGCCGGGTTATTATTAGTGATTTTTTATATGTTTGATATGTTTTATTACAAAAAAGAAAATCATGATAAAATTAAGATAATAAATGCCGAACCTATCCGGATACAAGGCGCATTTAATCTGCTTTTCTTGCTAGGGGTGATTGTCGGTGTACTTTTCAGTGGAATCGCAAATCTGGGCGAGATTCATGTCCTTGGAATTCATATCGCTATCCAGAGTATGATCCGCGATGTTTGGATAATAATGATGGGACTGCTGTCATTAAAACTCACCGCACAGGTAATCCGCAAGGAAAATGAATTTTCCTGGTTCCCGATCAAGGAGGTAGCTTATCTTTTTGCCGGAATATTTATGACAATTATCCCGGCACTGGTAATACTGAAAGCAGGGGAGAAGGGGGCCATGGCAGCAATTATAATGGCAGTCGATACCCCAAACCAATTTTTCTGGATAACCGGAGCTCTGTCAAGCTTTCTTGATAATGCACCGACCTATCTTAC
>CAYULK010000241.1:0-4768 GCA_964445625.1 uncultured Calditrichota bacterium | reverse complement strand
CGGTATATTCAATATTTGCCCGGGTGGTATCAAAATGGGTGTTATTGGGAATTATGTATTTTTCCCCTCCAATAACCGAAAATAATATTCTTTCTGCCGCCCGGCCCTGATGGGTGGGAATAACGTGTTTAAACGGCATAATATCCGTTACAGCATTATAAAAATTATAGAAGCTTTCACTTCCGGCATAGCTCTCATCACCTCTCTGAATAGCTGCCCACTGTTCGGCGGACATGGCGCTGGTACCGCTGTCAGTGAGCAGATCAATCAGCACATTCCGGCTATGCAGGGCAAATAGATTATAATGTACATCTTTAATATATTTCTTCCTCTGTGTAACCGTAGTCATACGAATTGGCTCGACAGATTTGATCCGGAAAGGTTCGATAATTGTTTTCATTCTTCTAATCTAAAAACCTCATAGGTCGAAATCAATGATTTTTAATAACCCCGAATTAGTTGAAATTGATTTAAATACTCAGAATTTCTGTCCGAATTATTACAATAGAGCTATTGGAGTTTAAATTAATGAAAAAATTTTCCCCGGGTATCAGATTCTCATGGTTAATTGCTTCCTGGGAAGCGACATCATTCAGACAAAAAAATATTGAACCCGAACATTTATTGCTTGGATTGCTTAGTCTTGTTAAGTCACTTGATCTCGATTTCTTTCACAGACTGGCGCCGGAAGAACGGCGGAAACTATCATCAGAAATTTCAGATATCACAAATATTATTCAAAGCTATGGTATCACAACCACGGTTCTCAGACGCCATTTGCGTAAAAATATAACACCGGGAAAAGTTAAGAAAAAGCAGGAAATCCTTCATCGCAGTGAGACAACAAAAAGAATTTTTAAAAATGCTGAAGATTTGGCACAAAAAGCATCAGAGTTAAATACACTGCATTTACTGGCTTCACTGATTAAAAATCCGTATGATAAAATTGGTGAATTATTGTATTCGTATAATATATCACCGGTAAATATCTGGAAGAAAATATTAAGTTACGATCCGGATGTAGATCAAGATTACATTGATGATGATATAACTAATAAAGATATTGACAGCATACATTCATTTTCACGTGATAGTAACGTATCGCGCCTGACGATTGTGTTTGATGATATTGTCGGATCCATGGCGCTATTTAACAAGTTGGGCGATGAACAATTTTACAAACTCATAAAATATCACGACAAAAAGATCCGAACTATCATGAACCGTATGGGTAAAGGTGAAATAATTAAATCTACGGGTGATGGGCTGTTAATGATTTTCTCCGATCCGGTTGCTGCGGTTGAATGTGCACTCATGATTCAACGTGAATTTCTGCAGGAAAAACTACTGAAAATCCGGATTGGGATGGATATGGGTGAAGTGAAACAAGTCACGGAACAAAAATCACGCGATATCTTTGGGATAAAAGTATCTGCGGCCAGCCGTATTACAGAAGCGGCAGAAGGTGGCCATATTCTAACCAGTAACGCGGTGTATGATGCGGTTCATATACATCTTAAGAATTTGAATGTTGAGTGGAAATTTCTCGGATCGCGCCACTTCAAACCGGGAGAACCTACGATTGAGATTTATGAAATATATGATTCAACTTTACCCCTGGAGCCGATGAATAATTTGAATATTGGTAAGGTGGATATAATAACACATTCGGCAAAAATATCATTACTCGATGAATATGGTCGCGATTTGACTCAGGAGGCAGAAGAAGGAAAACTGGGTCCGTATGCCGGACGAAGAAATGAGATTTTACAGATTATTCAAACACTGGCGCAAAGATACAGTAATAATCCATTACTGGTCGGACGTGCGGGTGTCGGCAAGACATCCCTGGTTGAAGCCCTGGCCTTGAGAATTTCCAGGGATAAGGATTCAGAAATACTGTCAAAGAAGAGAATCATTGCCTTGAATATGAGTAAAATAATGGGCGGATTATCCCAGAAAACTCAGTTTGAAGAGCGGCTGGGTAATGTAGTGGAAGAGGCTATTTCGCAACCGGATGTTATTCTGTTTATTGATGAAATTCATAATTTTATAGGTACCGGGCAAAATGACAATATTATGAATGTCGCCCATCTGTTAAACCCGTTGATTGTGCAGGGGGAGTTACGATTTATTGGGACTACAACCGAAGAGGAATATAATCGTTGTATACATCCCGATACTTCTCTGGAAAGAAATTTTCAGAAAATTTTCATTGATGAACCGTCAAAAAAAGATACTATGGAAATGCTCAATATTTTCCGGAAGAAGCTAGAGGAATTTCACAAGGTCTGGATTACAGACAGGGCATTGGAAGCGGCGATCGATCTTTCAGTAGAATTTGACAATCAGCACGCCTTGCCGGCCAAGGCAATCGATTTGTTAGATGAGGCCGGCGCCCAGATTCATATCCCCGATCTTAGTATGCTTGAAGGAAAACAAATCAAGAATATGGGAGTAAAACGTGGTGGTGCGAATTCAATACTAAATGTCCTGGTGATCGTAAAAGTTCTTGCTCAGAAAACAGGCCTCCCGTCGGACAAAATATTAGAATCACTTGGTGATGTGAGATAATGGATAAAGCCTTAGATTTAAAGATTCTATCTACTATACCGACAAATGTCGCTATCTCTGCAGGATCATTTTGATCGCTTTTTTATATTCTCCGGTTCTCAGATATAACAAATAAAGACCGGATGCCACATCTCTGCCCTCATCATTTTTACCATTCCACCTGACTTCATAATAACCCGGTTCACGATATTCGTTATTAGCCAGAGTTTTGATTTTTCGCCCCAAAATATCAAATATATCCAATGATATTCTGGTTGACTTTGGTAGTTCAAACCGCACCTGCGTCTCAGGATTGAAGGGATTGGGATAATTTTGTGTGATATGAAATGATTCGGGTATGTTTTTAAATCCGGAACTTATCTTCTCGACAAAATCCATTTTACCAACAACAAGTTGATACTCCTGATGCCATGCACTTGTGTGGATAAAATCCGAAGAATGTTTAACACCGGTTTCCGGCGAAATGATTTGCCAGGTAAAGTCAGCTGGAAGATTGAACGGCAAAATTTCTATGTATGATTCACCAGAGCTATTACTTTTCACAATAAAATCGTATATATATCCTTCCTCACCGCTATTACGAAAATCTCCGGTGAGCAATGCATTCTGTTGTTTGAAATAAAGTTCAACATAATTACCAATTTTTGGCGGTTCCGGATAATCAAACCTGTCCACACCGTTTTTTGCCCTGGAATTTACACCGGCAAAATTATACCTGTCCCGTAACCGACCACGGCTAGCCAACAATTGAATATGCCAATCCTTTTCAGCAAGAAATTTTACCTTTCCTAATGATTGTCCTGCCTCAATATTAGGGATAAATATGGTGGCGGCGAATTCTGCAAATACTGCATATCCGCGGAATGGTATAAGAACGGAATCTGATCTGGGAATCCATTCCTCGTTATAATAATCGTATATCACACCACCGCGCAGTGGGGTTTTGTTGATCGAACTGATATCTATATTGAAGGCAAAAGGCGATGCGATCATATTCCAACCCTGGTGGAGTTCGATGCCGTAATGGGTAGCTGAGGATATGGAATTACAATCGGCGTAATCCAGTTGTTTGCTCTCGTATGTAATCAGCCATAATGCCTTGCCCGGTTGCAGGGATTCATCCATTCGGCTCAACTCGACGTATTCTTCATAAACCGGATTCCAGTCAAATATGCGGTATTTGGTATTATCATAAGGTCCCAGTACATCCCCGAACAAATTATTCAGATTTTGATTACCGGCATCCAGGGGTAACGAAATCATCTGATATTGTCCGGCAATTGTGGGGCCTGGAAAATCACCTGAGAGATTTTTTACGATGCTGATGGCGGGATATGTCTGACCGGAATCGGGGCCGACAGCGCCACCACCGGGATAGTTAGCCTGGACATAGTATTCCATACCACGCCGTCCTACAAATTCAGAAGGAATCTGTATGGACCAGATGTTGTCCACTTGAGGAGTGAGATTTGACGTCTCAAAGTCATGCCGGCCACCCTGGCGTATGAAAAGCAGTGCTTCAGAAACCGGTGGCCCGTTTTTTGCGATCTCAACGGAAAAAATGTGCTCAGTAGTTGCAAAATCAAGAGTATCAATTGTAACATCTACCACAAAAATCACTTCGGATGTGTCTGCGATACTAAATCCATATAGCGATATACGTTCTTCTGCATTTAAAGGATCATTACTGTATATAACCAGCGTATCTGTGATTTCTCCCCCTGTTTGAGGCATAAATAAAACAGAGATAGTTCTGCTTTGCATTGTTTGTATGATGATACTGTCACCGATATCTTCAACAGAGAAATTAATTTCTCCTGATTTAAACCCGGGTTGGTATACTACCAGATCCAGGTCACCATGATTGCTGATTTTAATCTGCGCCGTATCCCGCTCATTTATAAATGTCGTGTCAAAATCAATATGTTGTGGATCAATATCAATTATGACCGGAGATTGAGCTATGCCCTGTATTGAAATATTTGTTAATGAACTGTCCGGATCATTACTGGCAATAGTAATATGGGCAGATTTTTCACCGGTAGAATCCGCCAGGGGATGAAACCGGACTTGCATTGTTAAAGAACTGTCGGTCATTATTGTATCACCTGCAGATATTCCGGCATAGCTATAATTAAGAGTATCTGAAATATGAATACTTTCGATTCGTAATATCCCCTTGCCTGAATTGGAG
>CAYULK010000240.1:1726-4807 GCA_964445625.1 uncultured Calditrichota bacterium | reverse complement strand
TACCAACCACGTATCATATTTCCCGATATATCTGTTTTGCAGACTTTGCCTGCTGAAGAATATATCTGCGGTCTGGGCGAGGTAGTAAAGTATGGCGTAATCGGAGATCCACATTTGTTTAGCATGCTTGAAACCAATATTGAAAATATACTTGCCAAAGATGCAAAGGTATTACGCGAAGTGGTGTGCAATTGTGCCGGTCAAAAGGCAGAAATAGTCAGCCGGGATGAGAGAGAATCCGGTTTGAGAGCCATTCTGAATTATGGACATACCTTTGCCCATAGCCTGGAAGCATATTATGGCTATTCCGGCCTGAAACATGGACAGGCAGTATTACTGGGAATGATTTGCGCTAACTATGCCGCTGCTAAACTGAAAATATTACCGGTTTCTGACCAGGAGCGAATTGATTCCCTGATCATGAAAATACCGTTGTCCCTGCCCGCAAAAGAGTCACCCCCCGACCCTGATAACCTGCTTGCACTTATGTATAAGGATAAAAAAGTAGAAGATGGACAAATTCGGCTTATCCTGGCCAGTAAAATAGGCCATGCCCAATCCCATCAGGTAATGGATGAGAATCTGATCAAAGAAAGCTTTGAATATCTGTTCAGTTTGAGCCTGATGAAGCCTGCCAAATGATTGATAAAAATCGAAAACTTAGAATAAATTTCCTTGGTACAGGAACATCTCAGGGCATACCGGTGATAAATTGCGATTGTAAAGTTTGTGCTTCCGGGAATACGCGTAATAAACGTTTGCGTACATCCATCACCATACAATCGGACCAATGTACAATCCTGGTAGATACATCGACAGATTTGCGGCAGCAGCTGTTAAGGAATCCGATAGAATCCCTGGACGCGGTGGTCTATACCCATGCACATGCAGATCACATCTGCGGAATCGATGATCTGCGACCATTTAATTTTAGTTCACAGAAAAGAATACCGGTCTATGGCAGTCCGAAAACCCTTGATCGTCTTTTAGAAATTTTTGGCTATGCTTTTGGTAATGGTCGTATGATACCTGGGATACCAAATCTGGAAGCCAAACCTGTAACGGATCGGTTCAGAGTGAATGATCTGGAGATACTGCCCCTTGAATTGTGGCATGGCAATTCAAGTGTTTTTGGCTATAGAATAAAAACCTTTGCATTTTGTACAGATGTGAATAAAATACCCGAAAATACATATAAATTACTGACTGATTTGGATGTCCTGGTTCTGGATGCTTTGCGTGAAAAACCACATCCAACACATTTTTGTCTGGAACAGGCCATTTCCGAGGCCGAGAGAATCGGGGCAAAAAAAACATATTTAGTACATATGAGCCACGATATCGATCACGAATTTCATAGAAATTATCTACCGGATAATATATATTTTGCCTATGACGGTTTATCGATTGAGGTTTGATAGTGACATAAGTTCTATGAAAAGTTATGAAAACAGCAAAAGGACCTGAATATCCAACAAGGAATATCCAGTGTCCAAGGAAAGAAAATATGATTTACAAGAGCGTTTGATTGATTTGGCCGTATAGTTTGTCTTACCCTTGGAAATTGGATTTGAGTGTTGGATATTGGATGTTGAAAAAGGGGAGAACGCCGGTTTTGTCTTAACCCCTAATGAATCGAATGTTAAAGAATTGAAATCTTAAAGTTTTTGACAGAACCTGAGGTTAAAATTGGAGAAGTTATGAAAATTTTAGTAATCAACGGACCAAACTTAAACATGCTTGGAATTCGCAAGCCGGAAATCTATGGTATTGAAACACTGGATACTATTAATAATAGTATAAATGATCATTTCCCCGAGATTGAAATCGAGTTTTTTCAGAGTAATCATGAGGGAGAAATTATTGACAAATTGAACTTTTCTCATAATTCCTGTAATGGAATTATTCTAAATCCAGGTGCATTGGCACATTATTCATATGCTCTGCGTGATGCCATAGATGCCTGTATTCTCCCGGTGGTTGAAGTTCATTTGAGCAATATTTATGCACGTGAGGACTTCCGGCAGAAATCTGTAATAAGTGCTGCCTGTATTGGCATAGTCAGTGGATTTGGGAAATACAGCTATATTACCGGAATTGAGGCTTTGATTCAGCGTCTGAAAAAGAAAGAAAAATAGGTGGAATGCAAGTACTTGCCCAGATTAAAAATCTAACCAAACATTCATTTATATATACCATAAGTACCCTGATTCAGCGTGCTCAGGGATTAGTACTTTTACCGATTCTAACCGATACCACGTATCTTACCACTACAAGTGAATATGGTGATTATGCTTTAGTTTATACTTTTATAGCTTTTATGAATGTTGTGTATCTCTATGGTATTGATTCGGCATTCATGCGCTATTATTTCTTAGGACGTCACACCAGAGAACAAGTGTATAGTTCAGCGATCCGCATTCTCTCTTTTACTGCTTTAATAACATCTGCACTCATTTATATTTTCGCAGAACATATCGCAGTATTGATTTTCAAATCTACAGATTATGGATTTTTTGTTCAGATAGCTTCTGGTATCCTTTTTGTAGATACACTCTGCAATCTCCCATATTTAATTCTGAGGGCAGAGGAACGTTCGATATTATATTCGGGCTTACGGATCGGACGATTTATGGTAGAGTTATTTCTAAATATTTTTTTTATTGTATATCTCAACATGGGCGTGAAAGGCATTTTATATGCCAATCTGATTGCGGCTATCATTAACTTAGTGGTCCTGGTACCGTTTCAGATTAAGTATTTGAGAGGTGTGTTCTCACTGAATGTCATCAAGGATATGTTGCGATTTGGTATACCCATGATTCCCAATGGTATCGCTTATCTTATTGTTGAAATGAGCGATCGCTATTTGATGCTATATTTGCTGACAAAAGAAACAGTCGGGCTGTATAGCGCTAATCACAAGTTTGGTACTTTGATGCTTCTCGTCGTTTCTGCATTTCGAACTGCCTGGCAACCGTTTTTTCTGAATATCGCTCGTGATGAAAATGCGAAGCAGGTGTATAGTCGGGTCATGTCTTATTTTACAGCGCTCGCAGCTTTTGTCGTCTTAAGCGGAGG
>CAYULK010000240.1:0-1716 GCA_964445625.1 uncultured Calditrichota bacterium | reverse complement strand
AATATATTGTCAAACTGCCAATTGCACCTGATAAAACCCTGTTGGGAAGTTCTTATTGGTCGGGAACCCACATCATTCCACTCATCCTCTTATCCTATATGTTTTATGGTGTTTATGTGAACTTGACGGTGGGTATATATATTGAGAAAAAAACCAAGTGGATGGGTATATTTACCGGATTGGCAGCATTGACCAATATTGGCAGTAATTTATATTTAATGCCACGGTATGGTATGATGGGAGCTGCAGTTGCTGCTGTCTTTGCGTATCTCGTGATGATGCTATCCATATATTTTGTCACGCGAAAAATTTATCACATTGAATATGAGTTTAATATATTAACCGGTGTCTATTTATATTTATTTTCAGGAATATTTCTGTTTTATTTATTTGATTTGAGTCTGATATTGAGATTCCTTATCATAATCGGTTATCTGATGTTAGTGTTCTCGTATTCATCCTTTCGGCATGACATAAATCAAACTCTAAAACGATTACGCTGATTGATACCACAAATAATTGTTTTTATGTCATTACGAGGAGTACAGCGACGAAGTAATCCTAATTATTAATAATGTTATGCTATATAAACTACGTAAAAACAATATAGTACAGATCTTATTAATTCCTTTTAGCTGGCTGTATTGTACTGTGATAATTATCCGGAATCATTTTTATGATTGGGGCTTGTTCCAGATACACCAATTTCCCGTCCCGGTCATTTCTACAGGAAATATAATGGCCGGAGGTGCCGGTAAAACGCCTGTGACGATGTTCCTGGTGGAAAAATTATCGGAACGATTTAAATCCATTGCCATAATCAGCCGGGGATATGGACGATCATCCTCAGGGCAGATAATCGTATCCGATGGAACCGGTCATATTAAAAGTGCCGAGATTGGTGGTGATGAACCGGTTATGATAGCTCATAAATTTCCGGAGATACCGGTTGTCGTGGCAGAGCGCAGGGCTGCGGGTATAAAATTGGCATTGGAGCAATTCAATCCGGACCTTATCCTGCTGGATGATGCATTTCAACATCGCAGTATACACCGGGATGTGGATATTTTGCTAATCGATATAAATAAAAATCCAGGCAGGGAAAGATTGATTCCGGCCGGGGACCGCCGTGAGCAGCTAAAAGCAGTCAATCGGGCGGATGTGATTATTTATACAAAAAATAGGGATAAATCTGTTCATAAAGATCCTTTTCGTATCAACAAATGGTTCTCCGGTGAATCATATGTGTCCGGATTTGTTCCGGCTGGTTTCCGAAATTTTGAAACCGGTGATTATTTGCCCTTGCATGATCTGTCAGGAACTTCTGCTATCGCATTCTCGGGTATCGCATCGCCACAATATTTTGAACAGAGTTTACGCGACAATCAAATTCAATTGTGTGAATTCATAAATTATCCTGATCATCATGGATACGATCAAAATGATCATCATATCATTAAAGCAGCTGCAATAAAGCATAATTGTACCAATATTATTACCACGGAAAAGGATGCCGTTAAAATCAAATCTGAATATTTTACCGGGTTGACTGTCCTGGTTCTCGAAATGAGTATCCGTATTGCTGAGACAGAAAAACTAGTACAAAAAATAAATCATCTTATTGACATGAAGATGAAATCTGGGTAAATTCATAACTCTATATCGCGGGGTGGAGCAGTCTGGTAGCTCGTTGGGCTCATAACCCAAAGGTCGTAG
>CAYULK010000239.1:0-4822 GCA_964445625.1 uncultured Calditrichota bacterium | reverse complement strand
GTGGGTAATAAAAACAGACAATAACGGCAATAAGGAATGGAGTAAATTATACGGTGGTGAGAAAGGTGATAACGGTTCATCAGCCCGCGGAGTTGACGGCGGTTATATCATCAGCGGCACAACATCGAGCTTTAGCGATAATAGTGATGTATATGTACTAAGAACCAATTCCGACGGTTTGATCCAATAAATTGATTGCAAAAAGAGCTGTTTAATACTATAGATTTATTTATCCTGATATATTCATGAACTATGCTATTGTAGCCAAATACTTTGTTATTTTCAGAGAATCGCCGGGGCGATTAGCAAAAGTCATTTGTTTGCCGCCCTTGGCTGCGGTATAATTTAATTCAGGTTAAACAATTAAGTCTCCGGCAAGAAACAAATATGATAACTGCAGGGGAAGAGCAACATATGTTCACATCAGGAAAGATGAGAATTCAAAAGAAATACCAGGGTGTTGTTATTCCTATGATAACGCCGATAACCAATGAAGGGAAGATTGACAATAAGCATTTGTCCGGCTTGATTGAATATTATTTAAAAGCAGAGACTACACCTTTTATCCTTGGTACAACCGGTGAATCTGCCTCATTGTCTGATGAGATGTCGGAGGAACTGGTTACCAGCGTAGCCGGTCTGGTTTCCGGAAGGACGGAGATATATGCCGGTATTTCGGACACTTGTTTTGAGAATTCAGTTAAAACTGCTCATAAATACTTTGATCTGGGTGCAAATGTATTTGTGGCTCATATTCCGGAATACTACCCTATAACGCCGGATCAGATTCTTCGCTATTTTGAACAATTAGCTGATACACTTCCCGCTCCCCTGATGTTATATAATATCCCGGCAACAACTAAGTTATCAATTCCCATTGAAATTATTGAAAAGTTAAGTAAACATCCAAATATTATCGGTCTGAAAGATTCAGAACGATCTCTGGATCGGATGAAAATTCTGGCCGACAAATTTACATCCAGGATGGATTTTTCGATCATGAGCGGTTGGACTATAAAGTCAACTTATGCTTTATCCCTGGGGTTTGATGGTATTGTACCCAGTACCGGGAATCTGATACCATACATGTTTACAGAACTTTACAAAGCTATAATTAAAGGAAACAGGGAGACCGCGGAAGAGATTCAAGGCATAATCAACCCAATTGCAAACTTTCATCAAAAGGATATCGTAATAAGTCATGCCATCGCTATGCTTAAGGTGATGATGAATGAGTTGGGGCTATGCGACCGGACTGTATTGCCACCACTCACTCGGTTAAGTGCCGAAAAAGAGGAACAGATAGAAAAAATGATGAAGAACTTTAATTTTGGCGATTTTAAACATTAGCTGTAGATGATGCCCATCTTGGAGATGGACCATATAGTTTTTCCTCATGCGGTACTGCAAGAGAAAACAAATATTAAGTTCTGCAAAATAACATATTTTGTCATCCTGTCCGCAAGACTCTCCGAAGGAATCCTTTGGGCCGTCAGGACAGGATCTATAACTTCAATAAAAAAATGATTCCAAAACAAGTTCTGAATGACTTTTAGGTTTAAATCTAAAGATATCGCAGAAGTCTGAAAAAAACCTTTTATAGGAGAATACCATAGTGTTTATTTTAAAATGCAGCTGTTTTATGATCTCGATTTTATTCATCCTTTTTTCTATGACAAATTGTGTTCAAGGGGGAGGTGATGAGGTGATTGAATTAAATCCCGGACCACATTTATTTATAGATGATTATCTTATCGCTGAACAAACTTTTCTCAGTCGGACAGTCAACAACCCTGTAAAACTTCCGGAACCAATTATTACCGGCAAAAAAGGCGGAGATGATAATTTTCAACCTTATATGACAGTATTACAAGATGAACAGACCGGACGATTTCGTATCTGGTATAACTCATTCATTGATGCCGGCCATTCAAATATCAGCTATATGGAATCTGAGGACGGCATTAACTGGATACGCCCACACCGGGTTTTGGAAGAGCCACATCTGATTGAATATGGTGTAAGTGTTGTTGACAGGGGCGCCGGTTATCCCAAAGCGGAGCAACGTTTTCTTTTTGCCGCCTATAATCTGGATGGAATGCTTATATCAACTTCTCCGGATGGTTTTAAATGGACGGCGCTCCGTCCGGAAGCGGTCCTTAAACATAACCATGATATTACTTCTTTGCACTGGGATCCAATTCGGGAACAGTACATTGCGATTATTTCAGTATGGAGCCGTAATGAGGAATGGAACGATAATCAGCGCACGCCGCATCAGAGTGTTAGTAAGGATTTACTGACCTGGGAAGAACCCTGGCCTGTTTTATACGGTAAAATTGGCGCCCCTGTTGAAAAAGGCGAAACTCAGTTTTATGCCATGTCCGGCGTCATAAGGCGGGGTGATCTGCTGATTGGTCTGGTGAAAATTCTGCGAGATGATCTTAATGCCACTCCCGGTAAATCTGGTAAAGAAATGGGAGATCTGAAGCGTAAAGCGGCTGGTCTGGGCTATACGGTTTTGGCCTGGAGCCGGGATGGTGTGACCTGGGATCGCGATCATGAACCCTTTATTCCCCGTAATCCGTTACCCGGTAGCTGGGATCATGCCATGGTCTGGGGCGATGAGCAGATTATTGTCGGGGATGAAACCTATCTGTATTATGGCGGATATGCACGTGGTCACAAAGTGGATCGTTTTAATGAACGACAGATTGGCTTTGCCCGCATGCCACGCGACCGTTATGTTTCACGCGAAGCATCGATTAATATGGGGATATTACGCACGAAGCCCGTAGTCCTTAAAGGAGGTGCTATAAGCGTTAATGCAAATGTAGTTGGTGAAATGCGGGTTCGGATTCTGGATAATGATGGCTCGCTGATACCTGGTTTCGATTGGGTTGAAATTGAAGGTGATAATGTAGCGAACAAAGTAAATTGGCAAGGTGATCTGGAATCTCTCAAAGATCAGTCTGTACAAATCGAATTTCAATTAAAGAATGCTCAGATATTTGGGTTTGATTTGCATTAACCCTCCCCCTCTCTTATGCAGAGGGTGTTGCAGTTTCAGTTTGAAGGCACTAAAGTGCCACTAAATTAGATTAGTTGTGGCTAAACGCCCCGACTTAAAAGTCGGGGTTAGTCAATTTTATTAATATGTTATGTGCTTTGACTAACTCCGCGCTTTAGCGCGGAGAGACTGCGAATCTACCTTAATTTAAGAGCTTTAGCCCTGAATTTATCAATACTACAACAGCCTGTGCATAAGGGATGGGGATTATGGGGGTGGGTTATTCATGCTCTTCGTGGTTAAAAAGAAGATCGTAAAAAGTTAGGGGTAATCGAGTAATGAAACATTACCATCTGAATTTACCACTTATCACAACCTTTATACTGATAATAATGGTATCCCTCGCAACCACTCAAAATATCACAACAGTCCATGAAAATTTTGATGATGATCCGGGTTGGATAGGTGTAAATAACCGTGTTGTCTGTAATGATTGCCCGACGATTACACAGGATTTTGGCTGGCTCCCCACCGATCATACCGGATCCGGTCCGGGCGAGATCGGCGGCCTCATCTGGAAATCAACAACACCGGCTTATTACGCGATGCCCATCGGGCCCATGTCCTTTAAAGATAAGTTCTCTGCTTCCGGAAAATTAGCCCTGATTGCTCCTGAAAAAGAAGGTGAAGGTTTTTATATCGGTTTTTTTAATGATGAGCGCCAGGGCTGGCGGGTGTGGTCTTCATGTGGCTTTCGTATGAGCAAAGTAAAAATGAATCATATAAGATTCCACCTGGATTATAAAACCGGTACAAATAAGGGCGCTATCCTGAATCCTGATATTGTGATGCCCTGTGATGGTTCCGTACATACCTGGGAATTATCTTACGATCCTGATGCAACCGTAAAAAATGCCTGGGCCGATCCGCGTTTACCGGATTGGATTGCCAGTTTTCATAATGTCCATGAAGATTCCATCCTGGCCAGAGCAAAAAAAGACGAGCCGGATATAACCCGTGAAAAATTACATAACATGCTTCTGTCAGCCCGGGATGCCGGTTTAGTCGATCACTGGTATCGCAAAGGGTCTTATCATCTGTGGAATATCGAAAAATTTGCGGATATGATGAAAGGACGGATAACTTTTAAGTTTGACGATTATGCCCCGGTAAGTTACTATCTTTTACCCGGCCACCGTGATGAATTGAGTATCATCAACCGTTTTGGTGTTTATAATATGCAGATATATACCGGTAATATGGAATTTTACCTGTCTGATTTGGTTGTCAATGGCCAAAAAATCGATCTTTCTCAGGATCCCTACTGGCAGGGTAAAGGGAATAAGGTAACCTTTGTTCAGGATGATTTTCATGCCCGTGAAAATTTTGGTTACTCTCAAACAAATTGGGCAGGTGAATCAGCAGGAGAAATCGGTGGTCGTTTCTGGGGGACCGAAGTGAAGGACCCCCTGCATGGTTTTTATGCGGTTGATGTGGGTCATCTCACCCTCGATGATCCGATCTCATTTTCCGGTTGGATTAATTTTTCCGAAGGTGCCGTTGACGGACGCATGTTGCTGGGATATTTTAATCATGAAGCCAAAATGGCGGATGTCGAAGGTGAATATAAAGGGAATCCTCCACATCAGTATCTTGGCCTGGAGGTGATGGATCAGACTTCAATCGGATATTCATTTACGGCGGTTTGTTCTCCACGGCAGGATATAAGTTTTGAAAAACGAGGTCCGGTTTTTATTCCCGACCGGATAAAACGTCCCTTTTCTTTTCAATATGATCCTGACGCCGGTCAGG
>CAYULK010000238.1:0-4843 GCA_964445625.1 uncultured Calditrichota bacterium | reverse complement strand
CCGGCGATAGGAGTCCAGATTAACCCGGGACAAATCCATATTATCAATCAGTACCCGGCCCTCGCGCGGCTGTAAAAATGAAGCCGCAAGACCTGCGATAGTGGTTTTTCCCGAACCGGAACTGCCTACCAATGCGGTTACGGAACCGACAGGAGCTTTGAAATTTATAGTGCGTAAAACATTTTTATCTTTTTCATAAGCGAAGTAAACTTTTTCGAAGCTGATATCACCTTTGATATCCTTTAAAATAATGGTACGTTGTTCATCATCGCCATCCTGGCGAACATTCAATATTTCTTCCATGCGGTCCAGACCGGCAAATGCTTCAGTAATCTGACTGCCAATATTTCCCATTTGTACGATTGGCGCGATCATAAACCCCAGATACAATATAAATGCAAAAAAATCACCAATTGTTATCTGACCATCAATAATCATTACACCACCCACACCCATAATTGCTACTGTGGATATGCCCAGCAATAAAGTCGCCGCGCTGGTAATCAGACTGGTAGTAGTAAGTGATTTTTTTACGTTTTGGAATAATCTTTCTACACCGTTTTCAAAAACTTTTATCTCTGCATCCTCGGCGTTGAATCCTTTGATTACTCTTATACCACCCAGTGATTCTGTAAGGCGACCGGTTACATCGGCATTTATTTCACCTCTTTTCCGGAAGATGGGACGAATATATCCAAATGCCTTCAGAGAAATAAGACCAAAGAGCACTATTGGGATCAGGGCAAGTAATGTCAATTGTATATTTATAGTGATCAGAATTGCAAAAGCAATAATAGATGTTAGTACACCGCCAAATAATTGTACCAGTCCGGTACCGACCAGATTTCTGACGCCCTCAACATCTATCATAATTCTTGAAACAAGTTCACCGGATTTTATATTGTCAAAATAACTAATTGGTAATCGTATGATATGCCGGTGCACCTGAGCACGTAACTGTGATATCAGGTGCTGGGCCTCGACACTGAGCAGACGCGTTAAAAAGAACGAACTCACAGCGGATACAGCGACAGAAATACTAACAACGAGAATTAATACCGTGAGTAAACTTTGATCACCCTTGGCAATGACTTCGTCCATCAGGTATTTACTCGATCCGGGCAAAACAAGACCGGAGAGCCGGTTTATTATTATCAGGAACAGACCAAGCAGTACCAGATATTTTCGCGGTAAAATTATTTCTCTAAAGGCATAACCGATCGTCGCGAATGATATTTTTCGCTTCTTTTTATTTTCCATATATTTTTCCTGTGGTCAAAAAAACAGATATTTAGCGCAGAGAAGCTGCAAAGTACGCAAAGTATAAAAGTGAATTATATTATTTTCAATTTATTTTAATACTGATTTCTTTTAAAATAATTCGTGAAATTCGTGGATATCTTTTTTTGCGTTCTCAGCGAACTCGGCGTTTATTAAATAATTCGAATTTTACTTCAAATATATTTTTATATTTTTCATAGAACTTTTGCTACAACCTTAAAAAGAAGTTTTAACCCGGCCAGTTATTTAAATATTTCCTAATAAATAATATTTTTCCGGCGTGGTAAGCATTATGATCAATTATCAGAAGTATTTCACGCAAATAGGTATGTTTTGCGGCATGCGGTATCGGCTTATTCAAATCTATATTATTAATGGAAATAAATTGCCCGATATATTTCAGATCCTGATGAAAACAATTAACAGTAGCCTGCCACTCATTTTCGCTCAGATTCTCTTTGGCTTCCGGCCAGTATCCTGCCGGCCAATCCGGTGACACCCAATCCGGATCTGTCATATAGTTGAAGATATCATTCTGGGCCAGACGCATATGTTCCAATTCTTCCCATATAGTTTTTGTGTTTTCGGCAATGCGCTTATGCCTGTTTCCCGTATCCAGATCTTTGAGTATATCCATTACAGGTGCATGAGCCGGACCCTTTAATAAAAATTCGAGTATAGTTTTCTTCATTTAATATCTCCCGGAGTAGATATATAAATATCTCTCGTAGAACCGCAAAGATGCAGAGGTAAAGAAGAAGTAATTAGTAATTGGGAACTTGGAACTACGTGAACGATAGACGATATGCAATAGGCCATAGTTTACTGCCAATCGCCTATTGCCTACTTCTAATTTCTGATTTCTCATTATAAACTCTGCGCCTCTGTGAGATAAAAATATTCTCAGTCAGTAAAAATTTTGCTGAAATGACAAAATTATTAGCGGTAATAGCATAATATTTTGTTACTCTGAGTTATATGTTTTTACAGATTTTTTGATAAATGTTTTTTTATAATACCAGTTTTTGGGATCGACCACCGGAAAAACAGTGCTTTTTATTTCTGTGACGTCCGGTCCCAGTTCCATAACGGTCACTGAAGTATCAGACTTTATTTCCATCGGCAGATTAAAATCAATATTCCTGATGTGAATTTGATAGGTATTATATGCCACTGAATCCACTTCTATTTCAGGTAGATCTGTCGTGTAAAGGAACATTTGAACAAAGTCCGGATAGAATTTTTCCGAGTTTTTATGCAGCAGGTCTATTAATGATCCGGTACTGACAAAATTCTGATAGGTATACATACTGTCTGTGGCAAATTCCATTAATGACCTGAAAAAAATGCTGTCACCCAGCAGGAATCTCATAGTATGCATAAAGTAGGCGCCCTTTGTGTAGATGTCGCCCTGGTATACCTCACTGCTCGATGCGTCTTTTTTTTCCGGTATAATCGGATTACGATTCATTATCCGTTTTCTTATTGTGCTCATATAGTCGTGATAGGCTTGCTCACCGGCCTTATCAAGCATATAAAGCGCTTCACCATAGGTACAGATACCCTCCTGGATCCAGAAATCGGCAAAATCGGATACGGTCACTTTATTCCCCCACCATTCATGGCCCATCTCGTGCAACATCAGCCAGTCAAATTCTACACCGGCAAAATTTTTAAATATATAATTATTGCCATAGGCATTGATCGTCTGATGCTCCATGCCGAGATAATCTGTCTGAACCAGTCCGAACTTTTCCCGCGTGAATGGATATTCACCATAAAACTTCCTGTAGGTTTCGAGCATATCGATAGCCATTTCCACCAATCTTTCAGCTCCTTTACGGGATTGAGGCAACACATAATATTGAACCGGCATCTGGAAACCATCCATAGTCAGGTATTTTCTTTCGACCAGTGTATAGTTACCGATACTGATATTGATATTATAAGTATTAATCGGGTAAGACGTAAACCAGTGATAGGTCTGAAATCCCGGTCTGGGATGGGAAATTTTTCTCAGGATACCATTTGAAACACAGTAATAAGGTTCAGGAATAGTAATGTTTATGGCGGCACTATCCGGTTCATCCGAGGGATGATCCTTGCACGGAAACCAGATGTCGGCACCCTCTCCCTGGCAGGAAACACCAATCCAGTCTGCTCCTGATGAATCCTCCGACCATACAAATCCACCAATCCAGGGTGGATAAATGGCTTCCAACGGCTGACCCGCGTAAGATATTTCAAGATCGACCTGTTCGCCGGCTTTTAACGGTTTCTCAAGTGTGATAAGTAACTTATCATCATCATGTTCAAATTTCAGTCCCCGGTTTACATTATCGACCGTAAAATTATCAATCAGATCCAGTTCGACCACCGTCAGATTATCGATAACTGAGTTTAATTTTATCGTAACCATACCGGAAATACTCTGATCCGCTGCATATATCCCGAGATCGAGATCATAGTAGATTACATCATAAGCTGCCTGGTTTTCAGAAAGTTTTCCCCCGGATGGATATGATATCGCATAGCGGTCATGACTAACAAAGATTATGACAACCAGCAAAATAATGCCAAGTATAAATCCGCCCAGAATCATGCCTGCCCACTTAAAAAACTTTTTCATGCGCATCATCCATTTTACTCACTCAGCCTGAGAACAGGCTGTGTCAGGCAGGTTGGTCCTCCCTCAGCCTTAAGTGATATTTCATTTCCGCGATATGTTATTACCACACACCCCGCTTTTTCCAGCCTCTGTTTGGTCACCGGATTTCCTTCCAGCATGACACATGTCCCCGGATTGAGTGACAGTATATTCGGACCCATGGTTAAAAATTCATCTTTCGGCACTTCAATAAATTGAAATCCTCTATTTAAGAGATATTGCCAGAATGGCACAGACAGGAGCGGTGGATATATCACTGCTAAATTTTTATTGACAATACTGATTAGAGAAAGAAGGTGCGGACAGGCCTGCGCACCCTTAAAATATGGAAGTTCAACAGGAATTACCGTCACATTTAATAGTGCCAGCAGATGCTGCAACTGCTCAATTCCGGATATATTTGTTCTGAATCCGACACCCGCAGCCAGGGTATTATGATCAACCCATAACAGATCTCCGCCTTCGGCCATGGCCTCACCCGTTAACTTACCAAGCACCGGAATATCAAACTTTTCCAATACAGGAAGAATACCATTTTCCTCACCCCGTCTCAATTCCTTACCCATTTTTAATATAATAGCCCCCTGATCGGTCATCAGAACCGGATCGAAGACATAAATGGCATCTGCCAGCTCGGGTAAATCGGCATCATGATAGAGTATTTCAGCACCATTTCGCCTGAGAATTGATACCAGAGTGTCATGCTCTTTTTTGGCGGATTCAAGGTTTGGCTGTGATGTATAATGCCATTTTTTTGGATCAGCATTGGCAAAGGAGGCATCCGGTCTGCGCACGATCACCCGTTTTAGAGTACCGTACATATTCTGTCCACCATATACGGCCATACAAGATCCTTTTATAAATAACCCACCCCCTCTTTCCCCCTCCCTAAAC
>CAYULK010000237.1:0-4855 GCA_964445625.1 uncultured Calditrichota bacterium | reverse complement strand
ATTCGGTGGAATTCCATCGTGTATATTCTTCTGCCAGGAGCATGGATTTTAAATCCATTACCAGTTCATTTCCTTCCTCAACCGCACGTATCGGAACATTAAGACCAAGGTATTCATCCACAAGATCAGAAAGAAGATGGTTGATGGTACGCCGATCCGGCATGTGACCATTAAAAAGCTTATCAAATAATTGATCAGCGGTCAGATCAACATCAAGTGCATAATTCTGTGTGGGGTGCACTGTTCTGTCGAACAGTCTGTGGCGAAAATTTTGTGATCGGTCTTCGATATTTTCCTTGTACAGTTCTTTTTCAAGAAGCGACAATACCTGATTATTCCTGCCATCAGATATTTCGGAAAGAAAGGCGGATTTTATATTTACCTGATCATCAAATCTGGTTTTTAATATTTCGAGACGGGATGGTAAAAAATCAGTGATAAAATTTTCTGCAAGTGTGTCGATATGATCCAGTCCGGGAATTTGTCCTGATTTTTTTGCAAAAAGGCCGGCTGCCGCGGAAAATATATTTTCCGTCAGATTATTCCATTTACTCTGAATTTCAGGGAAGTATTTCTCCGGCCGATATTTCAACAACCGCGGCTGGAAAAGATTCATATTATATTTGGTGGATTCTTCTTTAATTAACCGGTTCAAATCGATCAGCAAACGCCGTGTTTTTCGGAAAAGCTCTTCATGGTTAGCCGGACCGCCAAGTGTAAGCCTGAATGTTTTCCTGGCCAGTTCATATCCGCTTCCTGTCCGACTAAAAGCAGTTAACGGAACCAGGCCAATGCCCCGCCGGGCCAAACCCGATGCCAGCCAGTCTAATGATATACCATTTGGCAGATTTGTCACCACCAGGTGTGGGTACATGCTGCCCTGCGGCCGGATAATCTTTATTTGAAACAGGTTGCGATCTTCAGGCAAGTCATTTTCTGATTGCTCAAGCGCTTGCATCCGTTCGTTCATTATCAAATTGCGCAGGTTCCAAAATGATTTAACCTGATCCGAAGAATTCCTGTAGAATAAGTAGGCCAGAAAGATCGCCATGAAATTGGGAATGATATGTTTATTAATCATCCTATACTGATTGTTTAAATCGGGATGATTAATTTCAATTACCGATAATCTGGCTCCGGCAAAGCAATCGGTTTTTGACAGCGAATGAATACTGATCAGGTAATTCAGATCCGGATTATTTAGCATCCCTGTTTTGCACAAATCCCGGGCGATTTGTTTAAGTGTCCTTGGCCCGCTTAAATCTTTACCGGGTACCACATTTTCATAAGATAAATCATCAATCACAAAAATCTGGCGTGAAAGTAATTTTATCAGCAACTCCTCCAGAACAAATTCATCAAAAATTTTCCCGCCGGCGTTATGAGGATTATTGAATATAACAGTAATCTGACCCGGAGGCAGCGATCCGGATTTTTCATCAACCTGATCCAGGATTGCCTTCTTGTCGAGCATTAAATTGTCTGATAAGGGTACTGTTATCACATCAGGAAAGCAATGATGATATGTCCAGCTCAGATCAGGAACAATTGCTGTCTTAATGCCACATAGATATCCGAGAAGACTGAGCGCGGTCCGGGAAGAGCCGCTGGATACAAAACAATTATTATAATCATATTGCGGATGATGAGATATAAATGCCGACAGAAAAGACTCACAGATTTTGTGGATATTTGTATTATCCTGAATGTTTTCTAAAAATTCATTCGTCACATCCGATGAATCCACGTTGGCATAAGGGTCATCCGGGCGTAATGATCCGGAGAATTTTTTAACAAACTTATCACTTATCTCTCTTGTTTTTTTTATGTATTTTTGACCATGCTTCTCAATACTTGCTACCCGATCTATATAATTTAAACTGACTCGTTCATAGATTTGCGATATCGCCTGAATTTTCTGATCAAGTGCCGGGAAATAAGTTACTTCTTTAAATCCGGTATCCGGTGTCAAAGACGATTTTCGGTCAGGTTTATGTTTTATCAGATACGACAGGAGCTCCACTTCGGATGCAGAAGGTGTACCTTTCAGTTCGAAATGAACATTTTCAAAAACGCGTAAATAATCGGCATTCCCGGCAATAAAAGATATCGGCAAATTTATTTTGTCAGTAAAAATAGCTGATGATGATAGTATGCGGATGACGCGGTCGTGCATTTTTGCTTCACGGGCCAGGGAAAGATGATTTGGTGCATCATTGGCCTCGATAATCATTAAGGGGTATGACAGACTTAATTGCCTGATTTCACGTCTGATTATTTCGGATACCCGATGCCCGAGGATTAAATAAACAGGAATATGTTCATTTCTAAAATAAAAATCGGTTAATACTTTAAGGTCATCCTTATTTTTCAGATTAAAATGTGATAATTGCAGTGAGTCATCATTGTTTAAATAATCCGGTATTTCAAGTCCACAGTAAAAGATCCGGGCCGGTTTATGAATAAGGAAGTCGGATATCGAGTGCAGGATGACACGCAAGACTTCATATATACCACCACTCGCGATAATACATTCTCTCTTACCTGATTTTTCGCCAAAATCATACTGAAGCGGTTCGGGCTGGTCTTTTGTAAGCCAATTTTGAAAATATTTTATCACTTCTCCGGGATCGGAACGCAGATATCCGCCACGCGGTAAATAGGGCACACTTTTATTTATGGACTCCCTGATCAGCTTTAACTTGTCCTCCTGCTCAGAATCCCATCCGGCCGCTTCTAATCCGAATTCCTGTTCAGATTGAATTCCGGTCACCATTTGATAATACAGATTGACAAGTCTGGGATCCTGCACCGGATTTCCGATATGGAAATTTACCCGATCAGCAACCGGTACCGGCGAGGCAGAAGTGGCTTCACTGATTTCGGAGACTTTAGCACTCTTCAGTGCACGAAGCTGAAATAATTGCTGAGAGTCTTTATTATTTATCATGAATTATCTTGTTATCAAATGTGGAGGTATAAAAATTAACCACTATGTCTCTTTTTGAAAAATATATATCACAAAGATGCAACGATATTTATGGCACACGGATTACACGGATAAAGCTGATTCCCGCGGATTTTTTTAATATATTTTATAATCCGTGATAATTCGTGAAATCTGTGGACATGTTTTTTAAAACTTAGTAATCGGAGCGCTTTATAATCCTTTTTTTCATAGAATTCTTGCCATTATCTCAATTGATACAAAATACAAAAATGCGGATAAAATTTTTCCCAAAACCCTTGACAAGTAAAAGTGAAATCGAAAAATTTCCAATTCCCAATCGCTAATCGCCTTTACTTTTTCTTCCCCTGCGCTTTTGTCATCCCATGTAAAAATTCCTGAATCATATCCATAATCTGACCGCCATGCGATATTTGCTGGGGCGAGAGTGATACAACTGTACGGGCATTTTTAAGATTCTGGCTGGCTTCGGCCAGGCGTGTCAGTTGCGGACTTAGGACCATGAGTTCCGGATTTTTACTCAGTAATTCGACTTCCTTTTTATCAAAATTGAGTTGCATTTCGCGCCGTTTCAGATCTTCTTTCATCTTCTGGTTAGTGATGTCGTTTTCACGTACGAGTTGTGCTTCCTTTAGTTTGTACCTCTTCAATTCGAGATCATGCTCGGCAAGGGCAATTTTTTCATCCGCTTCAATTTTTGCCTTTGTTGCTGCAACCCGGGCTCTCTGCTTTTCTTTTTCAGTTTGTTCCAGAATCCTGCTTGCCTCACGCTGTTGCATGGCTTCGGCAATTTCATCATCAACCGGATCGACGGCCTGAATGGTCAGAGATACAACATCGATACCCAAATCGGCAACAGATTTGCCCGGTTTAGTACTCAGATGTTTATTAAGTGCTTCTGTGGACACATCCTCGATTTCATATTTCTCACAGAATTCAGATATGGCAGACTGTAACAAGACCTCAAGTTCCTTTCCTGCTTTGGCAATGGCATCTTTTTTCCAGCCACCAACCCGGATAAGAGCGGAAAGATACCCGGCAGATGCGGCAATCGTCACAACGAGTGATACAATTATGGGCAGCTTACCCCGGGCCTCCGTTTCAACTTTAAATGAAATGGTATAAGTTGTAGCCGGGAGAGCAAGACTAAAATGCCGGGGATAAAAACGGGTTTTACGTTTTTTTACCTCTCCGGCTGATTCAAAGAGAATAAACTGATCGGGCTTTCGAATGCGATATTCCCATAATATCAGGGCTATTATTATCAGTAAAATAACGGGCAAAAACCACATGACGGATCCTCCTTGGGCAGAAAAATTTTTGGATAAATATACACTAAAATAAATAAAATATAAGGCTTAAAAATAGTCACAGCTTGTGTATAATGCAAGAGGAATTGTTCAGCAGGTAGGAATGGACAATTAAAAGGGCCGCATTATATAATGGCGGCCCTGTATTCAATGCTATTAGGAATTATTTGATTAATAGCATGCGTTTAATATCCTGGAAATCGCCGGCTATAGTTCTGTAAAAATAAACACCGCTTGGATGATTAGCACCGCGGAAAGTAACTGAATGATATCCGGCCTCATAATATCCGTCGGCAAGAGTCGCCACTTTCCGGCCCTGTAGGTTAAAGACCTCAATCGTAACCTTGCTGTCTTCAGGCAGGCCAAACCTGATCTGAGTCTCGGGATTGAATGGATTCGGGTAGTTCTGCGCCACTGTATGTTTATCAGGAATAGTCAAGGTAGCTTCTTCGCCGGCAGCCGGTTTAAATATGCCGGTCTCTATAAGGTGAGTATCCTCATCAGTCAGATCAAAATAATCTATTACAACCACCTTCATAGTTATATCATCCATACCCATTGTGATTGACTGTGTAGA
>CAYULK010000236.1:0-4879 GCA_964445625.1 uncultured Calditrichota bacterium | reverse complement strand
CCATCTTTTAATCTTCCTGGTTCATCCTTCTAACATTAATTCGGTAGGCGAATCGCTGTGGCATAATAAGTGTAATTATAACTGAAATATATGGTGCTTCTTGAAAATATAGTATGTAAAAATGAACTGTTAAGCGGAAATAACGCAATATAAAAAAGAGTCATTGGATACATCCTATAGTAATTGACTATCCAAATCAAAAATAACAAAAATAACTGTCATTTCAAATAAAAATCTGACAATATGAGGCAAAAAATAAGCTCCTCTAAGCGCCTGTTTTCTTCAAAGATATTAGTAACCACAGAGGTACCCGAGGAGCTTTTGCTCTATCACACTAAAATCTGGCTAATAATTCGGTATGTTTTAAAGGGGTATCTAATCCACATCAAGATCTAATTAAGTGTCTCGTTAAAGATAGTATCTCATAACCTGACTGTTGGAGTTCATCAATATCAGTTTGACGGTAGAATTATGCCAAGTTGTATTTATTGTTATAGTATCGATGCCGGTGAAAAAAGGGAAGTGAAGCTGATGGTTTTGCTGATATAAGGGAGTAACTTTATTCACTAAATCGTACTCTTATAGCAAAATTTTTAATGAAAACAGTTTGAAAATGGGTTTATAGCCCAACGGTCGTAGGCTCGAATTTTTCCATATTAAAACAGTAAAAATAGGAGTTTAAGATTAAATTTAAGCCCTTTATTGTATCAAACAATTGTTAATTCCAACCCTATTTCCAACCTGTAGGTAAATTATTCACAATCTATAGGCCTCTAGCCACCTGCATTAATGACCTCTCTGTATCAACCCAACGACTCCTGAGCCTTTTAAGGAATCCATTAACGCGTACAAGTCTTGATACGAAAATCAAGTATATGACTTCATTCATTTTCCCTTGCACTTTCATTCTTATTCCATATATTTATCATATTTCCTTCCTTGATATCCTTATTGATACCAGATTGTTGCTGGAGAATATCGAGAGGTGAAGAAGATGATTTTGCTGCGTAAGATATTTTAATTATATCATTAAAATCCAAAGCCATAATATCAATTCCCTTTTTCATTCGATCAAATCGATCCAAAACATACATGATCCCATAATAATAGCGATCTTTCGCCATTGACATTAGTGTAAATGGAAAGTCTTTCTTAGACTCTGTATCAGAATAGTTTTTATGAAAGTAGATAAATCCGCCCGGAAATGAGTTACTACTGGTCTAGTGGATATTGAATTTCAATTAATCCTATTGTAAATTATATGATAAATGTAAAAGAGTGAGGTGGGTAGCAACCTTATTTCTAACCACCTTTTTTTATGGCGGCGTAGCTCAGCTTGGTTAGAGCAGTGGAATCATAATCCACGTGTCCGGGGTTCAAATCCCTGCGCCGCTACTTTTTTCTGATTTTCCTCTGATTCTTACCGAAATTTGATCAATGATTAATACAGTCAGACAATATGTCAAAGAACACCAATTGATACCCGCACGGGTGAAAACAATCTATGCTGCGGTCTCCGGTGGAATTGATTCCTGTGTCATGCTAGATATACTTTCGCAGCTACAACAGGAGTTCGGGTACAGAATCATCATTTTACACTACAATCACGCTACGCGGGGAACAGAATCACGCGATGATGAACTTTTTGTTGAGAATCTGGCTAAAAAATACCGGTTAAAAATTGTCATTGGGAGAATGAATGGCAGACCGGTTAAAATCTCAGAAACATTCCTCAGGGAACATAGATTGAAGTTCTTTGAAAAAAGTATTGCCGGGAAGAATGATTGCCGGATTGCCACCGGCCACAATCTTGATGATAATATTGAAACTTTTCTGATGCGTATGGCAAAGGGTTCCAGGGTAAAAGGATTGTTGGCCATCAGACCTGCCCGAGGATATTTTATCCGACCATTGTTGAATATCAGCAGAAAAAATATCATTGAATATGCAAAAAATAATAATCTGGATTACCGGGAAGATCTATCGAACCGGGATATCACTATATTAAGAAACAAAATCCGCCATAAAGTTATACCATATTTAGAAAAGGCTTTTACTACTGATCTTCAGCAAAATATTCCCAGAATTATTGAAGATCTTTACAGATATTATGCCATTTATGAAGATAAATTGCATGAAGCAATACAAAATACCACAAAAAAAACAATATCCGGAATATCGTTGCATCGAAAACGTTATGCGAAGTATAATGAAACGATACGCAGAGGCTTGGTGGAATATTGTATTTCAAACGTGTATCCGTTAAATTGCAGTGTTTCGGACAGAAATCTGGCAATCTGGGATGATTTCATTTCGCAGGTCCAGGTTGGAAAAAATATGTTCTTTCTTGAAGATGGAATAGCGATTGCGGAACGTCAGTATATAATGTTCGGCAATACGCCCCGGCATAAGAAGGAAACTTTTCACTTGAAACCGGGTGTGCCGGCCAGTGTATCGGATATGTATCAAATCAGGTTTCAAAAAGTTGAAAAGGATAAAATTATATTTACAAATGAAAATAATGTTGAATATATAGACGGCGACAAAAGCGGTAAATCATTATTCGTGAGATTCTGGAAGAAAGGTGATTCATTTCACCCGCTCGGTATGTCACATAAACGTAAATTAAGTGATTTTTTTACTGATCTCAAAATCAATACCATGCTAAAAAGAGAAATACCATTGGTTTGTAAAGGCGATGCAATTCTTTGGATTGCCGGATATCGGTTGGATGATCAGTTCAAGATTTCACCAGGCACAAAGATAGTTTATAAATTGGAACTGATTTATTTAGGGAAAAAATGATCACATTAAATCAAGACAACATTATCGATAAAAATTATACACTGATGATTTCTGAATCTGAAATTAACCGGAGAATGGTTGAAATCGGCACGCAAATATCAAAAAAATATGATGGTGAAATTCCGATTCTGATTGGGGTTTTAAATGGCGGTTTTATATTCCTGGCTGACCTGATCAGATATATTGACATTGATTGCGAAATAGATTTTATCAGAATTTCTAGCTATGGTGATGAAAAGGAATCAAGCGGGCATATCAAAGTGCTGAAACCACTGAGTGCGGATATTAAAGGCCGGCATGTGATTGTTGTCGAGGATATCGTTGATTCCGGATTGTCATTGCAGTTTTTGAGTAAAATGCTCAGAGCATTTGAACCGGCATCATTTAGCGTGGCAACACTTCTTCGCAAAAAGTCACGATTAAAAACAGATATTAAAATAGATTATATCGGTTTTGATATTGAAGATAAATTTGTCGTTGGCTACGGACTGGATGATAAACAAATAAAACGAAATCTACGTTCGATATATACAGTAGAAATTTAACAGTTGAGAAAATCTCTGAAAGGTGTAATTAATGGATAAAGATAAAAGAGGCAGGAACTCGGGTGGAAAAAAGAAACGTAAGGATGATGAGTTCCAGTGGAAAAAGGCTTCAAAAACAGGATTGATCTGGATAGCTATTCTGGTTGCAGCCATATTTTTTAGCCAGTTATGGCCAGGCCAGGAAGATACTATGGTTGAAATTTCCTACTCAGAATATTTGAAGATTCTTCAAAAAGAAAATATGAGAAGCGGCAAAGTAATTGTCAAAGACAATATTCTGATCGGTGAGACAAAGGATCCGTTAAATTATGCTTCGGAAACAGGTAAGCAATATTTTAAATTTAAAACTGTTTTACCATATCTGGATGATACAGTAGTCGAAGAATGGCGCTCACGTGGTGTGGATATCGAATTTATCACACCATCAAACGAGTGGACGGTTATTTTGTTGAACTCATTGCCCTGGATATTGATTCTTGTGGTCTGGATTTTTATTGCCAGAAAAATGCAGGGCGGCGGTGGCGGCAGCCGTGGGATATTCTCGTTTGGAAAAAGCCGGGCTAAAATGGTCACAGAGGATAAAACCAAAGTTACATTTGGGGATGTGGCCGGTGCGGATGAAGCTAAACAGGAATTGCAGGAGATTATTGATTTTTTAAAGGATCCGGCAAAATTTCAGCGCCTGGGTGGTAAAATACCAAAAGGTGCTTTGCTGCTTGGTCCCCCGGGAACGGGTAAAACATTACTCGCAAAAGCAGTGGCCGGTGAAGCCGGTGTGCCATTTCTCACTATGAGCGGTGCTGATTTTGTTGAGATGTTTGTCGGCGTGGGCGCCAGTCGTGTACGTGATTTATTTGAGACCGGCCGGAAACACGCGCCATGCATTATATTTATTGATGAGATAGATGCGGTTGGCAGACACCGCGGAGCAGGACTTGGCGGCGGTCACGATGAACGCGAACAGACACTTAACCAGCTGTTGGTCGAAATGGACGGTTTTGATACACAAGAAGGTGTGATATTACTTGCCGCGACTAACAGGCCGGATGTTTTGGATTCTGCTTTGCTGCGCCCGGGCCGTTTTGACCGGCAAATTATAGTAGACCGGCCGGATGTACGTGGCCGGGAGGGTATCCTGAAAGTTCATACAAAGAAAATTCCATTATCAGATGATATTGATCTGGCAACTCTGGCCAAGGGAACGCCGGGCCTTTCCGGGGCAGATCTGGCAAATCTTGTGAATGAAGCGGCGTTGCTGGCAGCACGCCGTGACCAGACTAAAGTTTTGATGGCAGATTTCGAGGATGCCAAAGATAAAGTAATGATGGGTATAGAACGCAAAACCATGCTGATCAGTGAAGAGGAAAAGAAAACGACGGCTTATCATGAATCCGGTCATGTTCTGGTATCGAGAAGTCTGCCCGACACCGATCCGGTACATAAGGTGACAATAATTCCCCGTGGTAAAGCGCTTGGTGTGACACACTATCTGCCGATTGATGAAAAACATAATTATTCACGTCGTTATC
>CAYULK010000235.1:0-4902 GCA_964445625.1 uncultured Calditrichota bacterium | reverse complement strand
ATTCCCCGATAAATCATCGTAAACATAATTCCCCAATTCACTGAGGCATTACAAACTTCACAATTATCTCTTTGCATAGAAAATTTTCATTTGTTAAATTATTGAAATATTATTTGTTACGAATATAGTATTTCGTGTAAAATATTCGTTACAGACTTTAATCGAAAGGGCTGTTGGTTAATGGAAAACAATGAACCGGTTACAATAAATAAAGTTTGGTGTAAGGGTTGCGAGATCTGTGTGGATGTGTGTCCCAGGGATGTTCTCGAGATGAAAGATTTTGTGGCAGTTATGAAGGATGCCGAGAGATGTACCTACTGTCAGCTTTGTGAACTACTCTGTCCTGACTTTGCAATTGTTGTTAATCCCCGCCCGGAATCCAAGAAGAAAATTTCCGCAGAATAAAGGAGAAATATTAGTGCAACCTCGAACTTATATGATGCAGGGTAATGTTGCTGTGGCAGAAGGTGCTATCGATGCCGGTTGTAAATTTTTTGCCGGCTATCCAATCACACCCTCATCCGAAATTGCAGAACAACTGAGTAAACGTCTTCCGGAGATAGGTGGCCGGTTTATTCAGATGGAAGATGAAATAGCGGCGATGGGTGCTATCATCGGGGCTTCATTAGGCGGTTGGAAATCACTCACAGCCACAAGCGGACCCGGATTTTCTTTAAAACAGGAAAATATCGGATACGCATGTATTACAGAAGTGCCGGTGGTAATCGTTAACGTAATGCGTGGCGGTCCAAGTACCGGTTTGCCTACACTTCCGGCACAATCCGATGTCATGCAGGCACGCTGGGGTACTCATGGTGATCACCCGATCATTGTCCTGGTACCGGCAAGCGTGACTGAATCATATTATATGACCATTCAGGCTTTTAATATGTCGGAGAGGTACCGGACACCTGTAATTTTACTGCTGGACGAAATCATCGGTCACGTACATGAGCGAGTGGATTTGCCTGATCCGGAAACGCTCGAGATCATCAACCGTAAAAAACCAACCGAACCTCCTGAAGAATATCTGCCATACCGGATCGATGATTCCTTGATTCCGGCAATGGCTAATTTTGGCGATGGTTATCGCTATCATGTTACCGGGCTCGTGCATGACGAAACCGGATTTCCAACCAACAATACCGAAGAGATCGATGCCATGCTTACCAGGCTTAATTCGAAGCTGGATAAATATATGGATGAAATTATCGATTTTGAGGAAACCAATATGGGTGATGCTGAGATTGGCATTGTTACGTATGGTTCAAGTGCCAGGTCTTCAAAAAATGCACTGCTCAAAGCAAGGGATGCAGGAATTCCGGTGGGTATGTTGCGCATAAAAACTTTATGGCCGTTTCCGACGGACCGTATCGCTAAATTTTCTGAACAGGTTTCTAACATCATTGTTCCCGAATTAAACCTCGGTCAGATTGCCCATGAGGTTGAACATGCTGTGGCCGGTAAAGCCAAAGTGCATAAAGTAAACAAAATCACGGGTGATCCGATAAACCCGCTTGAAATCCTGGAAAAAATAAAGGAGTGCGTCTGACATATGGATTATTTACCTATGCTCAGGAAGGATAAATTTCCTCATATCTGGTGCGAAGGCTGTGGTGATGGTATCGCATTAAAAGCAATAATAAGAGCAATAACCAATCTTGGCTTAGATCAAAACAAGATTGGCATGGTTTCCGGTATCGGCTGTTCAAGCCGCACACCGGGATATGCGGACTTCAATACGCTGCATACGACACATGGCCGGGCAATACCATTTGCCACCGGTTTAAAAATGGCACGGCCGGAATTAACCACTATTGTCGTGACCGGTGATGGTGATGCAACAGCGATTGGCGGCAACCATCTGATTCATGCTGCGCGCAGAAATATCAATTTAACTGTCCTGCTTTATAATAATTTTATTTATGGGATGACCGGAGGCCAGGTATCCCCAACAACACCAATGGGTGATATCGCTACCACTGCACCGTACGGTGGATTAGAGAATACCTTTGATATTGCCGGTCTGACTGTTGCCGCCGGTGCTTCATTCGTTGCCCGGTGTACTGTGTATCATGCAAAACTTTTAGAGAAGCTTATCGAGCGGGCAATTGCCAAGAAGGGATTTTCCCTGGTGGAAATTCTATCACCCTGCCCTACGGCTTATGGAAAATTAAACAAAAAGGGGAAGCCTAAAGACCTTATTTTAGATCAGAAGGAACAGGGTGTTCGCGTTGAGAAGGCGAAAGATATGTCTCCCGAAGAACTGCAGGGCAAAACAATAATTGGTGTTCTCACAGACCGCGAATTACCTGAATATATAGCAACATATGATAAAATAACATCACAAGCACAACGAAGATACCTATAAAAGGAAAGTTATGAGCTTTCGTTATGAAATCCGATTAAGTGGAGCCGGTGGGCAGGGATTGATCCTGATCGGTAAAATCCTGGCCGAAGCCGCAGCAATTTATGATGATAAAAATGCCACCCAGAGTCAGTCTTATGGCCCGGAAGCCCGTGGTGGCGCCAGCCGATCCGAAGTGATTATCAGCGATGAGGATATTGATTTTCCAAAAGCGATGAACATCGACCTGCTTCTGGCCATGACACAGGAAGCGGTTGACAAATACATCGGAGATGTAAAAGACCAGGGTGTAATAGTTGTGGATTCCTATTTCGTAAAGAATGTCCCCGCAGGAAAATACTCTGTTCACAGTTATCCGATCACGGAAATCGCAGAGGAAAAAATTGGCAGAAAAATAGTTGCTAATATTATTGCTCTTGGTGCTATGGAAAGATTATCAAGAATTGTTGCCGAAGATGCAATTATTAATGCGATCCGGGCACGTGTACCCAAGGGCACAGAAGAGATGAACATAAAAGCTTTTCGCGCCGGGCAGGAATTGGTTAAAGTTTGATGATATAAGATAGATGGAATCGGATCTCCAGAATATCCCCGATATTAAGTGCCTGATAGAGGTGAAAATTTATTATTGATATCTGTAAAAGTGTGGGGTAAATTGATCTTTGGAGTATAAGAAAGAGGTAAACTAATGGAAAATACATTTACAGCAATTATAAAGAAGATAGACTGGGGTTATGTTGGATATGTCGCGGAGTTGCCTGGAGCCAATACTCAGGGGACTACTGTGGAAGAAACGCGTAGCAATTTAAAGGAAGCCCTTACCATGGTAATTGAAGCTAACAGGGAAAGAGCATTGGCTCATCTGGATAGTAATGTTATCCGGGAGGAAATTAAAATTATAACCGCATGAAAAGAAATGCACTGATTAGGCATTTAAGAAAACATGGTTGTAAGTTTTACCGGGAAGGAAGTAATCATACCCTATATTTAAATCCCGCCAACGATAAAATATCAACAATTCCCCGTCATACTGAAATACTTGATTATCTTGCCAGGAAGATCTGCAACGATTTTGAGATCAAACCACCAAAGTAATCAAATATATTATTCACATTTCTGTCATCCGAAACTATTTGAAATCTGTTACCATCCGGATCCTCCGGTTAATGATCCGGAGATTTTAATTAATCCCGGGTAAGAATTTCTGCGTTTATGACTTCTCCCAGCACTTTACCACCATCACGAAGCCTGACCTTGACTTCTATGTTTTGGTCACCAACTTCGATATTACCTTTGACAACAGATCCTCCGGATATCTCAATCAGTACCGTCCGGCGCCGGCTACCTTCGCTTTCGAACAGGCCTTCGGCATCAACAAGGATACTTCCTTCTAATATAGTTTTGTCACGTAGAAATACATCTCCGTTTTGAATTGAAATATTGCCGCCGATTTCAGCGCCTTCAATCCTGATATGTTGATTAATGACATCAATATCGTGGGCCACTACAACACCGGATTTGATGGTTACACCACCGTTAATCGCACCTATATTACCATCCACGCGGACATTTTCAGCAATTGCAATTTTACCATTCACTGATTGAAGATCACTAACAATGGATCCCTCGCCAACCCTTATATTGCCATTGATACTGCGACATAAACCCAGGACTTCACAATCTTTGCCTATGGTGATTGATCCATTGACAGTCGTTATATCGTCCCTGTGTTTTGTACCATCATCAATTCTAACACTTTGATTTAGTTCAACATTACAGGCATAGCCAAGTAAAAATATCAATGAGAATAAATGCACAACATAGCGCATATTTATCGCTCCGGGTTATTTATATATGATCATTTATTCATACCGCCGTAAACAGCAAGTGTCTAAAGTTAAAAGTGATCTAAAGTGACTAAAAAACTTTTATCCACGGATTAACACGGATTATTTAACCGCAATGATGCAAAGGATTCGCTCCCAAAGACGTGCCTTCAGCAAAAGCACGCATGGCTTATATTATTATTTTAAATAGGATATTTTTAATCTTTGCGAACTTTGCCTGCCCGCTTTTGAAATCATGGATGATTTCATCCCGACATGTCGACAGGATGGAGATATATATGTCGGGAGCGTCTCTGCGTTAAATGAATATATCCATTTTGTAAAACTTTGCTAATCACCCCGGCGATCCGTTGGAAATAACAAAGTTTTTGGCTACAATAGCATATTAACTTATTTTCCTTTTCGCTTGCGCACGGCTTCTTTTTTTCGCTCAATCCATCTTTTACGTTTTTTTTGTTTTTTACGTATGCCCAGCTGTTTTCCCATCTTTGTCTCCTCACTATTATTCAGGTTTTATGATTTGAATTTATATTATCTGACATAATTTGGCAATTAATATTTCATTCAGGCCATTGATTCAGCATTTTTAGCGGCTTGATATTTTTTCTACATCCGCAACTGTTTTTGGAATAGGTTTTCCAATCACTCTATGGCTATCTTTCGTTACAAGGATGTCATCCTCGATGC
>CAYULK010000234.1:0-4924 GCA_964445625.1 uncultured Calditrichota bacterium | reverse complement strand
CCATTTCTCAAAAAAAGCCTGAAGTTGATTATTTGTTATCTCAAATCCATGCTATCAACCGAAATCTCCAAATTCCAATTTTGAATGACAAAATGATCGATAAAGCAAAAAATGAAGGTCGACCGTGATAGTTGTCGATACAAACGTTATTGCCTACTTATTTATCAAAGGCGAATACTCCGAATTTGCAGAGCATCTCTTAAAGATTGATTCAGAATGGATCTCTCCTCCTTTATGGCGGAGTGAATTTAGAAGTGTTCTGTCTTTATATATCCGAAAGAATAAATTAACAGTTATGGAAGCTTATAAAATCGCACAACTTGCTGAAGATTTTATGAATGAGAGAGAATTTCAGGTTGACTCTAATAAAATATTTAATCTTGTATCATCTTCAAATTGTTCTTCATATGATAGTGAATTCGTGGCTCTCGCTCAATCCTTTAATTTAACCTTATACACCTCCGACAAAAAAATCGTACAAGAATTTCCAAATACAGCAAAATTATTAAAAAGTATATAATTTAAATTGTAACCCTAACGAAACAATATAGCAGACCCGCCTAGGCGGGCAGGCTGCCTACTGCTGCGGGATTTATTTAACTCTTTGCCGTCGCATTGCGTTGGCGCGGCAAATTGCCGGGTGTTATCTGATCAAATGCTCAGAACCTCAACATTAATCCGCTTGACATAGTTTTAACCGTTATGTAATTTTATTCACAATAATTTTTTACAGGAGACTCACAATGTTTAAAATTTTAATCGCCGATTCACTGCCCAAAGATATTCTGGTAAAATATGATAAATCTGATAATGTTAGCATAGAAAATAAGTCCGGTATAACCAAAGAAGATCTGTTGGCCGGAATCGAATCTTATGATGGACTTGTTGTACGAAGTCGTACCAAAGTTACCGCCGATATAATCGCAGCTGCCAAAAATCTCAAAGTTATTGGCCGGGCGGGTGCCGGGGTTGATAATATCGACACTGATGAGGCAACCAAACGTGGTATTATCGTTATGAATACTCCCGGTGGCAATACAATAGCCGCAACTGAACACACAGTAGCTATGATGCTGGCAACCATGCGGAATATATCACGCGCCAACATGTCTCTTTTAGATGACAAATGGGATCGCAAGACTTATATCGGACGTGAACTATTCAAAAAAACAATCGGAATCCTTGGATTAGGTAAAATCGGTTTTCAGGTTGCCAAAAGACTGAAAGCATTCGACACGGATCTTATCGTATATGATCCTATCGTTACCCAGGATGTCGCCGACCAGATTGGTGCCAGGCTCGTCGAGCTGGATGAGCTGATTGAAAAATCGGATATCATCACAATTCATGCGCCAAAAATTCCTGAAACCATAGATTTGTTGAACAAAGACCGGTTAAATAAATGTAAGGATGGTGTGGTCATCATTAATTGTGCCCGTGGCGGCATCGTTAATGAGGCCGATCTGCTTGCTGCACTGGATAGCGGAAAAGTATCTGCGGCCGGGCTGGATGTATACTCCTCCGAACCGCCAACCGATTTTACCCTGGCAAAACATGACAGAGTTACCGCAACGCCGCATCTGGGCGCATCAACCCATGAGGCACAGGAGAAAGTAGCAGACATGATACTTGATCAAATGCTCGAGTATTTTGACAAACAAGTGGCCAGAAACTCTGTAAATTACATATCCATTGAGCCGGAGGAACAAAAATTTATTGCTCCGTATTTTGAATTGGCAGAACGCCTGGGGAAAATGTTCAGCCAGTGCAAATCGGGTCGCCTGGAAGAAGTAACTGTCAGATTTTATGGAGATATTCTACCCCTACCCGTTGAACCAATTGCGGCCCATTTGATGGTCGGTGCTTTACAGGGAGCGGCAACTGAACCGATAAATCCGGTAAATGCATTGCCGATTTGTCGTAACCGGAAAATCAGTATTGAGATTGCTAAAAAGGACATTGCTTTAACAAGTCACACAAATCTGATTGGCTGTGATTTTAAAACCGATAAAGGTTTCTTTCACTTTACGGGAACGGTATTTGCGAAAGACCAATTCCACCTGACTGAATGTGGCGAATTTACCTGCGATGCTAATCTTGAAGGTCATATGTTGTTTGTTGAGAATGATGATATTCCTGGTGTGGTGGGTCCATTGGGTGTTGTCCTGGCAAATTACGAGGTGAACATTGGACACCTATCTCTCGGCCGTCTGAAAGAATCCAAAAAAGCCCTTAATATATTTAATCTGGATTCAGCAATTGGCGATGGTGTAAAAAAAGAACTATCTGCCGTCAAGGGAGTGAATCAGATATATACTGCTGATTTGTAAACTAATTCCATTAATTCCTGAGTCAACTTTAAAAAGGGATGCCACCAATATAGTCATCCTGAATTTTATGCTATTGTAGCCAAAAACTTTGTTATTTCCAACGGATCGCCTGGGAGATTAGCAAAAATTTTACTACCCCGGTTAAGATATTTTAACGCAAAGACGCTAAGAAAAAAATATTATATTTTTTCTTCGTGATCTTTGTGTGACCGTCGTGTTCTTCGTGATACTTAAATAATTTGATTGCAGCATTGCTGCGCTATGAATAATTCGGGCTAATAACCGCGTATAATAGTAGTTGTTAGTCCAGATTCCAGGGGATTTCCCTGGATATCGTAATACCTTCCGGATGGACATCTGCCTGATATACCATTATTTCAACACCGTTGGCATAGGCTTTCTGTAATGCAATTGTATATTTGGGATCAATATGTGCCGCAGGTTTGAAAATTTTTCCATCGCTGCGCTGAATTACATAGAACATGATACTACGATATCCCTGAACAACCATTTTTGATAATTCAGTTAAATGCCTGGTTCCACGTTCCGTCACAGCATCCGGAAAATAATAATTACCATCCTCCTCCACCAGGGTGACATTCTTTACTTCAATATAACATTTTTCTTCCCCTGAGGAGAGCAATATATCAATGCGGCTATTTTCCCCGTATCGCACCTCACACTGCAGGTTTCTATATCCCTGTAATCCCGATATTTTCTGCTCCGTAATAGCTTCTGCCACTATTGTGTTCGGTATACCGGTATTGATTCCTACCCAGCATTTTCCGTTGTTGACCATTTCCCAGGTATATTGATATTTGCGTTTCGGATTATCGCTTTTACTCAGAAATATTTTCCATCCGGGGGTTGCACATGTTCTCATGCTGCCGGTATTGGGACAATGTACTGTAATTTGCTCTCCGTCTTCCAATACAACATCAGCCAGGAATCTTTTATAACGTTTAACCAGAGTTGCTGGTAATAGTTTAGTGCTGAACTTCATAATTTATGGCACGCTGATTACACGGATCAAACGGATTTTTTATAATACATTTTTTAATTCCTTACTTCCAAAGACCCCTATGGAGGAGTTATTAAGCAAGAGATCCTGAAATAAATTCAGGATGACTAATTTGGTTTTTCACCTTTTTATAGTGGATTCTTTTAGTTTTAATCTGTGTTAATCAGTGTAATCCGTAGACTTCCTTTTTTTTTGCAGCATTGGGCTGCTCTATGTTATTATAGCCAAAAATTTTGTTATTTCCAACGGATCGCCGGGTCGATTAGCAAAATTTTATAAATCTGAATATTTTAAGTTAACCACTTGCGAAATTTAATATAGGATTGTCAACATTTCGTCCCTAAAGGGACGATATATATATTCGTTTATCTTATGAACTAGAAACATCTGGTCCCTGACGGGACCTTATTCCTGTAAATCATCCTAATAAAATTGTTTAGCCTAGAAAATGTCTTGTTAGAGACATGATGTTTATAGAAAAATCATGATAGGATATTATTTGTCCCGTAGGGACAAGATGTTATTTAACCTGGATAATTTATCTCTCCCATTTCCGCCAAATATAGGCGCCGTGTCCTCTGGGCAGATATGGAGGTGCAACGAATATTGATACAAATTAACATGAGTTATTGAGCCACAGATTATAATAATTATTTTAGTTTTAATCCGTGAAATCCGTGGATAAAAGTTTTTTAGGCACTTTAGATCACTTATAACTTTAGTCAGCACTGTTTACAGCGTTATAAATTAACCAGGTTAAATATTATATTTCTAGCCGCTAGCTCTTCCATAAAATTATCTGTTGGGGTCGCAAGTTCCTGGCGTAATACGCCATGTTCTGATATTCTTCCGTCAACCAACATCTCCAGGGTAATAGCTGCCGGAAATGCGGTTGTACGCATCATTGCCGTCAATCCGTTATTATCTCCATATTCAATTGCCTGATATTTTTTTGTTGATAGCTTGCCATCTTTTTTCCCAGACGCCTGTATCTGGATCAATACAACATCTTTTCCTTCATAGGTCAAAGGATCAATTAACAGTGCTTCAAAAACATCACGACGTTGAAAATCAGATTCACCGATTCTTACTTTTTCGTGTGAAGTAAAACCCAGATCCATCATCGCCTTAAATATCCGGCAGTGACCGGGGTAGCGGATGGTTTTATAATTCAGGTTACTAATTTTATTTTGAAATGTCTGAGGTAAAGTCGAAGTTCCACCCGAAGTATAAAAAGATTCCAGCTTTCCGAAGGGTTCAGGGAACTCCAGACTCTCTATTTCTGTCATTGAATGAACAGTGGTGATCTGACCATCTTTAAGAATAACTGCCGGTTCAATATACTCATTCGTAAGTCCGTGTACCGAAAAAACCAGCATATAATTCAAGGGGGTTTTAGGCTCCACAGGTAAACCGCCAACTCTGATCTCGAGCGTATCTACCTCGTCAAACTGTTTAATAATATGCGCAGCGACGCCGGATACCATTCCGGGTGCCAGGCCACAATCCGGAATGATTCCAACACCCGACTTTTCTGCTGACTCGTGTAGTGTAAACTGTTTGTCCACCACAG
>CAYULK010000233.1:0-4961 GCA_964445625.1 uncultured Calditrichota bacterium | reverse complement strand
TTCCACTTTCGGTTATCAGATCGCCCGTCTTATCATACATCGGGGCCGGGTCTCGCGTTAACGAGCTGCCAACCACATAATATTTAAAAACCCTGGCGTGCATAGACAATAGCCTTCCTCCGGGATAAGCTGAAGCCCAGAATACAATTTCCGCGCCCTGCTCTTTTAATTTCCGCCACTCATCCATCCAGTTCACATCGAAACATATCGATATTCCGATCGTCCCGAAATCCGTTTTAAAAACCGGCGCCGAATTGCCGGGAATGACTCCTGTATCACATTCTCTCTCAGTTGGATGAATTTTATCATACATCCCGGCTATCTCTCCCTGCCTGTCAATGAGAACAGCCGTGTTATACAATTTATTGTTCCGTTTTGTATAAAGCGGGCAGATGATGTAACAATTGTGCTCTTTTGCGTAGGTGGAAAATATCTTTGTAAGCGGCCCCGGAACCGGTTGGGCCAGTTCTACCGCTTTTTCAAAAGGTATTGAAAATCCTTCCGGAAGGCAGATGATATCGGGTTTATAAGCTGCCGTTATTTCCATCCGCTCAATAATTTGTTCTACGACATCTTTTTTGTTATTAATTCCGGCGTTTGACAGAGTTAATACCAATGGTTCTCTCGGCGACCGATATTTATTACTTCCCTTTGCTGGAGATTCTGATTCTGCTCCCTGCACTTGTGTCAGGCCTAAGCCCACAGCCCCGGCACTTATAGCAGATTTTGTTATGAAACTTCGTCTTGAAATTATACTCTCTTTCTTCATACCATTCACCTTTTTTAAATAATGGAATACTTTTAATATTAAACTGAATAATTCATCTCATACAGGACCGCAACGATTTTTATAGAACGCGGCTCGCCTGCCGGCGGGCAGAGATAACGCTGATTCTCACGGATTTTTATTATTATTTATATTTAAATCCGTGGACAAATCCGTTATAATTCGTGAAATTCGTGGACCTGTTTACTTTGAGTTTTTGCACCACCCGCCTGTATTTGGCGGGGGCCGGGCTCTGCCTCCCTCCTCTTATTCATTAAATTGAACCGGTTGCCGGAAAGCTTCGATATCGACAATCAACGTTGCCGGCAATGCCGTCTCCTTGTCAAAGCTGATAATATCAGTCTCGCCGTCTTTTTCCACTTTTACGGTGTTGTCATCAAGCCGGGTGATTACCGGATCTTCAGTACCCGGTTTAACCGGATACACAACGGTAAGAAAATGGTAATTACTTTGGGGCTTTTTGTTTGTAAACCAGAAATTGTGTTGGCAAACTTTGCTGCGGTATTCTTCCTTTTTCATATCCCGCGCTGTCCACTTGTTATTCGTAAGGTAATTATTACCCGTAATCGGGTTTTTAAACTGGTCCATATCCTGCATATCGATAAATTCAATAGATTCCGGAAAAGCGATCTGTTTGATAAACACTTTCACATCGTCAAGCGTATATGATAAAAGTCCCTCATTTTCATTATAATGCACATTGCTTTCCGGAAGAACACGATACCGCCATGAAAAACGTGACGGTCTTTCAGGGGCAGTCTTGAGATCATCATATACAACAAGATATTTATCACGGATAAACAGCATATGCCGGCGGAATCGTTCAAGTTTGGGCGCTCCCTTGTCTCCGAATAGTTCGTCATCATAATCGATTTGCGTCAGTATTGCCCAGTCATCGGTAGTCTCAATAACTTCAAGCTTGCTCCGATCCGCTTTTTTGCCGATGACATATTCAGATTTCCTTGGATATGCCTTTGTCGCGTCACCCATCCAGTATGTGTAGCCGTCACCTTCTTTATATGCGAGAAGAGCGCCCCGATATCCCGCTTTACGTGATTCTTCTGTTATTGTCTGACCGATGCCGTCAACCATAATCGTATTATGGGCGATTGTTTGAAAACCATAGGAATTTTCATCCCCGGAATGCCCGCCATAGTTCAAATGTTTACCATAAGCGTACATCTGAAAAGTATTTTCATTGTTATATTTATCCCCGCGATTCGGCCGGCTGCAGGAGATGACGCCAACCCCATCACTAAATGCCTGTGGTTCACCGGGCGGATATCGATGCGCCATCACAAAACCGGTGGCAGGAAAGATGAATTTTGTTTTTGATGATGAAACAGGTTTTAACTCTCCCTTAAATTGCAGCGGAGCCGCAGCATGTATCCAGGGGCGCCATCTGAATGATTTTTTTCCACCCGCATTTAACCAGTAATTCAGAATCTCTCCGCTTTCAGTCAGGTAAGCCAGCAGGTCAAACACTTCCGCACGATGTTCTACACCGGCTCCGTGTGAACTAATTCGTCCAAAATGTGAAGATTGCATTCCAATCGGCACAAGTCCGGTAAAAAATTCACCATACTGACGGTAAAGCGGATTTAAACCCAATTGAAGTTCCGGGACAGCACTCTTGAGGTACATGAGCTGGAAAATCAGCCATTTCATATGCGATGAACCATAATGCGCACCAAGATCATAGCCGCCGTTCTGAGCAATATTTTCACCGACGCTGATGATATAATTAGAGATCCAGTGAAAAAATCTACGTGCTGTCTCACTTTTTTCATACATGACGATTGCAGCGGGATAGGTATCCAGCGCGCCTTCCCATGAATGCCCGGATCCTGTGGCAATGGCAATACTGGCCTTTCCTATTTTGGGATCCTGACTTCCGCCGGTAAATATTGCACCGCCCCATCTAAAGTCATACATAAAATCTTTGATACGCCATTCTAATGATTTCTCGAATACAATCCGTTCTTCAGATGTCAGCTCATTATAAAACCAGTCGTACACACACGCCATAAACTCAGTGATACTGGAATTATCCTCTGATTCAGCTCCGATACCCATACCTTCCGGACTGGAGGCCCCGCCTTTCGGATAGGATGCAATTGTTTTCCAGATATCCAGTATATTTTTATATTTTTCATCACCCGTAATTAAATATGTAAATGCCGTAATAGTAAGTTCACGACTGAGTCTATAATAAAATCCATAGGTATATTCCGGTTTATTCAGATCGGTTTTCGGCCAGTTATTCCACCATTTATGCTGAGTGATACGATCAGCAGTTCCGATAAAATCTTTTCTGAAAACAGGATCGTTGACAAGCATCCCTTTTAATTCATCAAGCTGATCCTGATTAAAAAGTAATCTCGGGTGTTGAGTAAAATCAGGGTTTTTAAGCGCTGACCGGTCCCATTTTGGTGTTCCTGCCGGAATCCTGACAGCAAAGGTTTCGGTCCAGGCAGAGGGTTTGGTTGCTCCAAAAAGTATATATCCGACCCGCCAGTAATATGTTTTTCCCTCAGGAAAAGGAGCCAGTTCATTATAAAAATTGATATCCGTATCAATGTTGACAAGCGGATTCTGAAATGCCTTGTTATCTGCCACCTGAAAGCGGAAGGTGTTCGGCTTGATTGTTGCTTGCATCTCAGCGGGGTTTGGAACATAATACCAGCGAAAGCGCGGTGGGTTAACCTCTGCATTCATGCCATTACCGGGTGAATTATTCACTACTGCAGAAAACAGCATCCGCGAATCAAGTTTTAAGAGGGCTTCTTCGCCAATAATTTCAGTTTTTTCAGTACAACCACCGACAAAAACAATAAACAACAATACGACTATATATAAACCTCTAAGAATATTGGATTTCATACAAATCTCCTGTTTATCAGACATATTTTGGTTTATCCCGGCATTTCTCATGATCTTAATTGAACCATTTTTACTTCACGCAAAACCTTATGAATAATTATTCCCTTTTAGGGAATTTATTTATTTGCAGCTTTTTCTGTCAGCTCAGCCATTCCTCCTTTTCCGCGCAAGTACATAAATACACCGAAAGCTATCAATGCACATCCTTCGCCAAGGGCAATCATGATGGACTGTGTATCTTTCAAGAAAACAATCGGAATAATAATAATGATGCCGACAGCAATAACGAGCACACCAACAACCCGGAACATCGAGACAGCATCCGTTGCCACAGATTCAGATAACTCAGACTGAACATCAATGGGGGTATCGAGTTTTTTAAAGAATCCATCAATCCGATCACGGTCAGCTTTTGATACTTTGTTCCAGAAAAATCGGGTTACCGTAAAACTGGTAATTGACGTCCCGACAACTGCCAGTGCCTGCCAACCAAGATGAATATCGTATACAAATCTTGTAGTATATGAGACGATAAAGGTTATCACAAAGGAAAAAATAGCAGTCCATGGCGGTGTTCTTCGAACGAGCAATCCAAGGAGTAAAGCTGTTGACACCGGGACAACAATTACCTGAGAGATATCCTTCATGACACCAAATACACCTCCTTTATATGTAGTGAGATACAACGCCAAAAATATAGCGCTCACACCAAGCAAAATGATTATTATCCTGCTGGCAATAAGCAATTGTGCACCTGTCGCTTTTGGATTAATCAATTTATGATAGACATCTTCAACCAGCACAGCACCCATTACATTGTAACTTGAATCAAGAGAGGATATCGTAGCCGCAAATACTGAAGCAAGCAGCAATCCGATAAGTCCGTGTGGCAGAACATTCATACACATCACAACAAATGCAGCTTCAGACGGATTTTTTAGTCCGACAGCAACGACGCTAAGATCGGGATACAACACCCGGGCAGACATTGACGGCAGCATCCAAATAATAACACCGACAAAAAAAAGCAGTGATGCAGTCAAAGCTACTTTTTTCGCAGCATTTTCGTCCTTGACGCTTAAATAGCGTTGAACAGTCGCATTCGTGTTGTCGCCATAAAACATCAGTAACATCCAGCCGAAGATAAAAAACAGACTTGTATCACCATAGCCTAAATTAAAGAATCCTTCCGGAACTCGTTGTACAAAGTCGCTTATTCCACCTACAGCTTTTATGCTTAACGGTGCAGCGACTATCGTAGCTGATGCGACAATTATAAACTGCAATGTAT
>CAYULK010000232.1:0-4988 GCA_964445625.1 uncultured Calditrichota bacterium | reverse complement strand
GGCAAAAATTGATCTGGATAATTTTTCCCTGTCAGCGGCCTTATCAATGGCTTTAGTGGCAATAATTTCTTTTTCCTTTACTACTTCAGATTCACCAAAATCCAACTGTAATTGCCTGGCAGACGGTCTGGTTTTTGATTGCAATAATACTGCCTGCAGAACCGCATCCATGAGGGATTGACTATCTTCCGGGAAAGGTAATGATATGCCGATGGATTTCCTGATCTCTCTGACTTTCCGCAGCAATACTTTCAGTACGACGCCGTCTATCGGGTTATCTGTACCATATAGTAAATATGCCTGCACCTTTTTATTTCGCTGTCCAAACCGGTCTACCCGACCCTCACGCTGTTCTAACCGATTCGGATTCCAGGGGAGATCATAATGTAATACTGCCGTAAATAAATCCTGCAGGTTTATTCCTTCACTTAGGCAATCAGTAGCAATTAAAACTCGTTTTTTTGATTTCTCCATGTCCTCAATCCGGCTTTTTCGAACCTCATCATGATCTTCACTGGTGACAACCTGCACATCGATGGCCGGATCAAGTTTATGTAATTCCGGGGTAATTAACGCACCTAAATAATTGGCTGTCGCAATAAACCGACAGAATATCACTGGATTATAATTTTCAATCAACCAATCTTTAATAATCTCAAGTGTATATGCCGCTTTATAATCATAATCGAAAGACTGTAAACTTGATAACAGATCTGCTAACTGTATCAGACGTTTTTTTTCTTTGTCTGTCCATTCTGTTTTTTCAATAACCTGGGTAGGCGAATAATCTTTTTCATACCCATAATCTTCGTCCATCAGCGGATTGGATTCATCTTCCGTATCAATTATTTCATCGATTTTACCCGCCCGGCTTTTAAGCATTTCAATACCGGCAGCGGGGCTGGACATCACTCCTCTCAGTAATCCCAGCGCGGTCCAGTAACGCACTCTTTTTCTCCATGGGGATTCGTCATCAACCTGTGTTAAACCCAATGCAAATTCTAATATGAATTCATAAAACTCCGCATATTCCTTCGACAACTCATAAGCAAATTCTCCTGCATCCCGTTCCGGAAACGGAGTATCCTCATCCAGCCATCGTTCGACATCGGCCCGGCGTCTTTGCACAAATTGTTTTGCTAATTTTTGTTTTTGTTCCTGAGATGCAGTGGGCAAATCCAGGTTTGCATAATCAGAATTTATCAAAGTCAGAAGCGAACTGAATTCTTCCTGTTTACCACTATGCGGTGTTGCTGTTAAAAGTACCAGATTCTGATTTTTTTTCTGAGAAAGACGGTTGATTAAATAATGTCGCTGTTGCTGTGATCTTTGAGAGCCGGAGGGCTTGGAACAAGTATGAGCTTCATCAACAATGACAAAGTCAGGACATTCCTGTAAAAAAACCTCACGCCGATTCTCGGATTTTATGTAATCGATAGATATAACCTAGTAAGGATAGTAATCATAAACGCTGGTATCACCGGGAATTTCCCGGTCCAGCCGGGCTTGTGTATTGGATCTTATGATGACTGCATCGATGCCGAACTTCTCTTTCAACTCGGTTTGCCATTGTTCACACAGGTGAGGCAGGACAATAACAGCAAATCTATTGATTTCGCCGCGCTCAAGTAATTCTTTTAAGATTAACAACGCCTCAATCGTCTTGCCCACACCGACATCATCGGCAATGAGCAGACGCAATGGACCATCTTGCCGAAGCGCCATGATCAGAGGCACCATCTGATACGATCTGGGCCGGAAAGACAGTTTACCTATTGAGCGGAATGGGCCGGCGCCATTTCGAAATGACAACCGGGACACATTGTAAAGAATCCTGGCTGATGATATATCGCCGATATCTTCTTTAGTCGGAAATGGAAATTCTGCTGATTTTAACTCGTCATCTTTAAATCTTAATGGAAGATAGATACCGGTTATTTCATCCTCAGAACCACCGAGTGGTTTCAGTAAGAGTAAATCCTTGTCACTAGAAGGGAGTACCACCCAATCTCTGTTGCGTGCATGAACCAGGGCGCCTGGTTTGAATTCCATATCATCTCACTTTCTTAAAAACGTCCGGCCGGCGATCAATAACTTCCTCTATTTTATCTTTATAATAATAAACAATTACCTGTAAGCCTTTGTTTATAATGGCCTGTCTGATTTCTTCATCATGTTTTTTTGTTTCAGGATCATCATGGGGTGTACCATCACAAAAAACATGAATATCAGGCTCAAAGAAAAAATCCGGTCTTACATAAACACCATCTACAGTTTTCTGGGCAGCATCGGGTAATCTAAATCCATTTTCATATAAATAGGTTAGGAATTTTCTTTCTGTTGAAGAATTTGGATCAATTGATTTAATCAGTTTTTGAAAGTGTTCCTCATAGTTTCCCATTTCCTTATTTGTAATCACCTCAACCTTGCAAATTTTTAATTTTTCCAATGCATCCTGTATCAGAAAACGATCGATTCTCTGATGATCTCGCTGGTTATAATAGCTGAGTAAATCATCATACGAAGCCGGATCAGTATAATCCTCTTTGTCATACCGGCACAAATGAATCGCTCCATCAATAACTTTATTAAAGATTTCGGAATCATCCATAAATTGAGATAAAATTCCAAGACTCCCTTCAGAAGATTCATAAATAAATATGTTTGGCTTAGCCGGATCGCCGATTAATGTAACTCCAATCTCTTGTTGCTCAATTTGAAAGATATTTTCAATTGATCTTTTTAGAGCATATTGAAGCGTGATAACACCATCCGGCTCTAAGGCAAGTGATTCTATCGGTTCAATGTATAATGCATCTGCCGTATCCGTGGTAAATAATTTTACCATACGATGATCTTCACTCTGTTCCTCCTGGTCCAAAACAGAGAGTCTTTTCCACATTCCGGATCGCAATCCTATTAAAAAACCTTCCTCCTGAGCAATACGCCACTTTTTGTTAATCTGTATTAATCTTGCAACGGGTATGTATCTGAGAAATATAAAATCCTCCCCGTCATTTGTGATCCTTGCTTTCCGAATAGTATCCATTCCAGCCGGTACGGAGAAATATGTCTCAATCTCATACCCGCGTGACATTCGTTCTTCTTCTTCACATGAAATTTTTGTCATCATTTCGGTACGCGTTTCTGTCATTTCCAGCAGATCCGTAAAAATCTGTTTTGAATGACCATCAGCCAGAGAAATGCCGGTCAATGGACATAATTCATTGTTATACTCCTCATCCATCAGGCAATACCCACTATTATTGCTTATTTTGACGTTTTTCAAATGCTCTTCTGGATCCGATATGATCATTTGTTGAATTTTATATTTCGCACCGCTATGGTATATCACATTACCCGGGCCAAATTCACGAAGTGCTATGAATCTGGACCGTGACACATATTCTCCGGCGTCTCCTTTCGCTATGTAGGTCCTTATAGGTAATCTGGTAAAATTATAACCGGGTAAAAATCCTTCTGCAGCGAGATAACGGAACGGGTAAAATTCTGAAAGTGAAGTTTTACTCCCGGTATTTTTTAGAAGATCCATTTGTCTCGTAGCTTGCATTTGATTTTTTCTTGCATTTTTCATTTCTATAGAATTTGTTGTAAATCTTCCACTATTTATAACTTCCGTAGCTGATTGTAATTGTTGCTTTGCTGCCAGATATAATTTTCTCCATCTGTCTAACGCTTCATTAAATTTCCGGGAGGTTTGATCCAGTTGCTGAAAAATCCAGTATTTGGTATAGGTTGAAGTTAAAATAGATTTATCTTTTATAACTCTTTCAAATGTAGAACAAATATTGTTCCTGGTATCATCAGATATCTTTAGTTTTTCCCTGATAGTATTTTTTAGGGGAAGATTTTTCTTATTTATCTCATCGAGCACATCTATTATCGAATCATTGATTTCATCCAAACCAATCCTGGAGAGGAATAAAGCATGTAAGTGAGAAATAAGCAGTTCTTCATTATTGAGGTCAATGCGCGGTGGGGCAACGACGCCTGCTACCATATCCGCTGAGTGATCAAAATAATGGCGATCATGGGGCGAGAACACGGAACAACTGGCAAAAGCCAGTGATGCCTGACCACTTCTTCCCGCTCTTCCACCTCTTTGTGCATAATTAGCCGGATTAGGCGGTATGTTACGCATATGAACTACATTCAGTGAACGGATGTCAATACCCAACTCCATGGTAGGCGAACAAAATAACGTGCTGATATCTCCTGAGCGAAATTGTTCTTCAATCTCTATTCTTTCTTCATTGCCAATCTGCCCGGTGTGTTCAAGGCCTTTTAATTTCCGAATAGCCTGAAAATCTGATTTGTACAGTTCTTTAAAATATTTGTTCGGTTTCTGGGTTACTGTTTTGTAACTGATTTTTTTTATATGATCTTCAACGATTGTTTTCTCATCCCCCGGGCACCAGATGAGTGTATCGATTCTTAATTGATAAATTGGTATTTCTTCATTGTTGGCATTTCTGGCAGTTGCGCGGTTGAGCCAACTGGCATTAGCCAGTGTATCCAAAAAAGTCTTAATAAAAATATTATATGCTTCATGATCAAATTCAACGCCGGTTGCCAGGGCTTCTCTGCGCAAATATTTTCCCAAAGCACTCTGATACCCTATACTTGCAGAAAATATGCGGGAATTTCGATGTAATGTCTCATATCGCATATAATATGGGAATGATACTGTCTCTTTTTCTTCAAATTTCCAGGGTGATTTTAATACTTCGTTAATATCTTTTGCATGTTCGCTGATTTTATGTTGTGTTAAATAATTCTCACTATAGATGGCATAGGATTTTCTGAAAAATTCCAGGACCTGGTAGACAATATCTATCCTTTTTGAAGAGTCAATCGTTCCGATAAAAGGAATTGCTTGCCACGGTTCATTCAATTCACAGTTTTCTTCCAAATCTTTGTAATCAAAATACAACAAAGCGCATTGTTCAAGGTTTGGCATGACAACC
>CAYULK010000231.1:0-5095 GCA_964445625.1 uncultured Calditrichota bacterium | reverse complement strand
AATCATTTGCCCGATTGCCAGATTTCTCACCGTTTGTGCCGCACAATATTTTGTCAGGATTAGCTTGTATTTCTTTGGTGGCTGATGATATTCATCGAGTAAATCATCTTCGATCATAAAATAATAGCCATAGAGTGCATTGATTATGGCCAGTTTTCTAATCAGGGAAATATCAACATCAGAGAACAGATAATAATAATTAAAAGGTAAAGTTATTATCCAGTTAAGATGGCTGAAACTTTGATCTGTTTTCCCCAGTTTTACATTCAAATTATTTTCCTTTAACTGGGACAGAAAATTATTTTTCAGTATTGATATTTCTTTTATCAGATGTAATGCTTTCATAGCAATAAATTATAGTGGCGATAGCCAGATTAGTTTATTTTTCTCTACTTTAATTTGCTCACACTGATATATTTGTATCGTAGCATGGTCAAGGTTTACTACCAGGTCAAGGAAACCATTTCCATCCAGATCAACCAGGCTTACTCCTGTTTGAAATATTTTCTTGCCCAGTCTTTTCCGCAAAAGAATCCTGCCGTCTTCACCGGACAGAATCGTTAAAATCATGGCATCGTTTACACCGAACACTTCCGGAATACCGTTGCCATCAATATCATAAAAACTCAAAGGTATTTGATTCTCGTGCCCCGTATCGCAATACCAGAGCACTTCCAGAGATTTACCGTCCACGCAGTAAATATTATTGTCCACAGAGGCGCCGATGATATCCGGCATTCCATCCCGGTTGACATCAAATATTTCGAATGAACTTATCAAGCCGGCATTATTTGCCTTGCCCCGGAATCGGAAGATCTGGTTTATAACCTCCCCGGTTGCGGGATTAACACAAAAAATGGCGCCTGAATACGTCGTAAAATACAGATAAATCGTGCCATTGATTGATGCGGTCCGGTACCAGCTGATAATATCATTGAAACTGCCAATTTTGATACCTAAAAAATATGCAGATTGCACGCCACTATTAAACCTGGTGATAATTTTTAATTCATTTAGATCATAGACAGCCAGCTCATTACTTCGGTTCTGAAAAATAAGAAAATTATCGACAATCCCTGGTAAATCCAGTTGGCGTTCCTCTTCTCTTTCGATACTGTAAATCATATCAAAACTACTGATGGAATATATATGGATAAATTTAAAAGAACTGGCGACTAACAAAGTCTCTTCGCTGGTGAAGAATAAGGATAATGATTCATAATCATTTCTGAGCAACTCAATAGAATCAGTGTGAAACGTCTTAATATTTATTTTATATAATCTTTCTTGAAAAGTGTAAAGATCGTCCCTGATAACAAAAGTCCGGATACGTGAGAATCCCTTTTCAGGGATAAAAAACCGGTGTATATTATTTTGATTATCACCAAATAATTTATAATATGAACCGTCAGTCATACTTGATATTCTTATAAAATGTGGTGGATGAGCTATATCTGACTCCACCAGCATATAATCCACAGAGTTCGAATTTATATCTGACACTGAAGACATCAGAGACAGGGATATTTCTTGTCCACGGGTATCACTTAACAACACAATTACAATAAGTATAATTAACATCATCTTTATCCCACCTGTTTGTTATTCACTCAAATAATTCAGCACATGCTGCTCATTTGCCATATAACTGTTGACACTACCCTAATTGAGATTTGACTCTGGGTTCCCGGTGCTTTACTAATAAATCAGGTTACACCAGAATTTTTTTTACAGGAATACGCTTTCTTTGTCAATCAATGAAATATCAGGAACCGGGTGCGTAGTCTACAATGCATGAATCCACCCTTGCACAATAACCAAAATCTACCCAGCATTCATCCTTTGTTGTACAGGCCGCTTGTGCAACTACGTCCTTCTTGTCATTTATCAGTACGATCTCAAATCTTTTATTGCTCATATAATCACCTCCTTTATATCCGGATTTTCGGGTGTAACCTGATATTATATATATTATATTTTGAAAGCCGTTTAGGCTCAATTAACGGTGTTTTACTGATTCATGAGATTTGTTTGTTTTTCTTTAATACATCATATACATATATTGCCATCTCTATTCTTCGTTTAATTTCTTTACAAAACCTGGGATCGGGACGCGCCATATGACCCGAATAAATATAATTATCGTGCAAACAGCCACCCCCACATAAAAACCTGGCCCAACAGGATGTGCATTTCGCAGATACCCGGGATCGATTTTCGAGGAACGATTTTTGTTTCCCATGATCAAAATTATATATATCTCCGAAGGCCTGTGTATCATTGCCAACAAAGCGGTGACATGGATAAATACCCCCCGTGCTCGAGATAGCCATCAGATTGTGACCGGCACCACAGCCCGAGAATCTTTTGCGATGAGTTTTTAAAGATCTAATCATATCCCATATGCGCAGACCAGCCCCGGGTCCCTGCGTATCAAAATTAGAAATCAATTCATCTGCCTGTCGTTCAAGATCAAAACATAATCGACTATATTCTGCATCCGAGAGCGCGAACAAAGCAGATTTATCCGCAGTAACCGGGGCATAGTCGTATCTTTTAAATCCTGTTTCACAAAGACACTGACTAATCATTTTCCAGTCTGTATTTCCTGAGGAAATCGTAGCCCGTGCCAAAGCATTCCCATCTCTTGATTTTAAAAACCGCTTAATATTTTTCTGTACTAATCGGAATGACTTATGACCATTACGCATAGGCCGGTTATTATTCTGCACCTGCTTATCGCCATCAAAACTGATGGTGACATTAAATTGATGTTCATTTAAAATTTTTATGATTTCCCTGTTAAAAATCGTGCCGTTAGTCGTGATTGAGAATTCAAAGTTTTTTTGTATCAGATGATCAGCGCTCTTTATGTAACCAATGATATTTTTTATCAGATTAAAATTTAACAGGGGTTCACCACCAAAAAATATTACCGCTAGTTTTGATTTTCCGGAAGTACGGACCAGCCATTCAATTGCGGTGACCGCTGTTTCATACTGCATATAGCCCTTTTGTGAATACGTACCACCTTGACCATAACAGTACTTGCAGCGCATATTACAATCCTGAATAACATTAAGTGAGATACTCGATACCGCGACACTTTCTTTTGAACTGATCTCAGGACTGCAAGAGCCTTCGGAAGATAACCGAATCAGAGGTTTCAGTATATTCCCGACTTCGGTGTATAACTTTTTGGTACATTCATCCGGATTTTTTTTAATCATTTTGATAATAGATGCCAGATCGGAACTAATCCGGAAGGCGTTTCCACGGTCAACCTGATATAAATAATCCAGGTTTTTGTGTTCAAACTGATGAAAATTTTGCAGATCCATTTTTTCCTGTCAAAATAATTAGAATGTGATTATTTTTTGAAACCATAACTGCCTTGTTGCCAGAATAAAATCCGAAAGGCAATCATCTCTTTTCCATCCCAAAATATCAGCACATTCCTGCAAGGTATGCTGACCATTAAATTTTGCGACTAATTTCCGGCCGCCCTGATCCATATGGCCCAGGTATTGCCCGGAGGTAAGACGGATGATTTCGTAACTGCTTGCATCTCCATTCCTGATAATGTCACAATTTGCACTGAGCTTTGGCTTTAATTTCAATATGCCACTATTATCATGGATTTGGTTATGCAGATAGACAACTTCATGTAATACTGACTCTACAAGACTTGCGATTAAAGACGAACTAAAATCCTTTTTTACACTTTGATAATTTTTATTCACAATATCAGCAAGATTGGCGTTTTTTTGTGCTGCCAGTATTGATGTGATGAGTCCTTCACGGGGAAGCCTTTCATTAAACCTGCCGTTAAAACGTCCGGAGAACATTATCTTACAGAACCGCTCATAATTCTCAGGTGTGACCAGACCGCCAAGACCGCGTAAACCGGCAATTATCACCGGCTTTCCATACGCCATAGCTTCCACTGCTGTTCTGCCACTGCCAATGACAATATCCGCATTCTGATAAAAATTACGCACATCAACCTGCTCGCCTTCAAAAACAACATTATCGTTGGCGATCGCGTTAAGCAGGTAATCCAGGCCCCCTCCTACGACATGCAGCTGATGATCAGGCATTTGATTGATGGCAAAAACAATGTCCCGGACCAGTTCAAGCCGGTCGGGATTTAAGCGACTGACCAGGAGAACATGATATGGCGGTTTTCCAGGCCATTTAAATGAACACCCGCTCATAATATCTACCGGATTGTAAATAACCGATTGCATTTCTTCCGGTACCCCCCAGCAACTATCAATTGTGTCCGCTATCCGTATCACTTTATATAGTTGACGATATGGAACGATCTGGTCATTTGAAAATGATGAATGACTGATAAACACATGAGGAGTATCCTTCAGTTGTTGAATAATATGGTTGGCATAAAACAGGGTCTGTGTATGCTGAACAACAATAACATCCCACTCCGAATTGATTTCCCTGAGACGCGACTCCATACAGACGATTGGCAGGTCATATAATTCCTTATATACCATCCCATCAGTAGGCCACAAACCAATTGTGTGTTTCTTCTTCACCAACTCTTCGATAAGTAACCTGGTATAGATTCCGGTGCCACCGACGTTGCGCATAGGATGTCTTAAAAACAGGATTCGCATTTGCAAAAACACCTTATCCAATTAAATGTTATAAAAACATAGTTCAATTTGCATGCCAATATTTATGCAAATGGATTCATTGTAATTTGTATGAAAAGTAAAAGGATAACAAAGGTAGTAATATCGTGCTTTCAGTACTTTAGCCTGATTAATTCACAAACATAAGCCACAAAGACTCTAAGTCTCGAATAAATAACCACTTAGTTATATTGTGATTTTTCAAAAGAGTATTATAAATATATTTTTGTAGTTAACCTAACTCTTTGATTTTTAAAACTTTGTGTCTTAGAGGCTATGAATTATTCAGGCTAATAAATGTAATGATTTTTTATTTGAAATTTTGGCTGATATATAAATATTGAAGAGATATCAATTCAGCGGATAAAAACACACACCTGTGTGATTGTGGAGGATAAAGTGATTCAAAATGAATGTTCAATTTTTGCATTGATAGC
>CAYULK010000230.1:0-5148 GCA_964445625.1 uncultured Calditrichota bacterium | reverse complement strand
CTCTTTCCCCCTCCCTAAACGCATTTAGGGAGGGGGACTAAAGGGGGAGGGTCAGAAAAAATCGTAACCAAAAACATTTAATCCTCGTAGAGGATTTATAATTGTTGCCATTATATAAGCACCGTCGTGTTCTTCGTGATACTTAAATAATTTGATTGCAGCATTGCTGCGCTATGAATAAATCAGATTAATTAGTTTTTTTGTATTTTCGCTATCATTATAATATAGTATATTACCCTAATAATATTTATTGCACAAATAGTGAATTTACGAAAGGTAGTACAATGTATCCTGAGCTCTTGAAAATTGGTCCGGTGACTATATATAGCTATGGTTTAATGGCCGCAATCGGATTTCTTTTAAGTGGATATCTCCTCGAAAAAGAGTTACAACGCGTAGGTAAGAATAAGGATCTGGCAGGATCTATCATTATCGCAGCGATTATTGGCGGCATTGTCGGTTCTAAGATATATTATTTAATCCAAAATTCACATCTGCTCAGAGAGGACTTCCTGGGTTCTATTTTTTCAGGTGCCGGTCTTATCTGGTATGGCGGCGTTATTGGCGGAACACTGGCAGTAACCTGGTGGATCAAAAGAAAGGGTCTGACATTTTTTCTGGTTGGAGATTTGATAGCTCCATTGCTTTTGCTGGGCCAGGGAATGGGGCGCGTCGGGTGCTTTCTATCCGGAGACGGATGCTATGGCCCACCATCTGATGCCCCCTGGGCAATGGCATTTCCAAATGGGGTCGTACCGACAACAATACCGGTACATCCAACCCCGCTCTATGACACCACTTTGCTTGTCATATTATTCTTTGTACTGTGGTCACTAAGAAAAATAAATTTTAAACCGGGTACAATCTTTGGTCTGTTTGGTGTATTTATGGGTGTGGAAAGATTCTTTACTGAATTTTGGCGTACGGATCCCAAATATATCCTTGGTTTTTTATCAGAGGCACAGGCCATGAGCATGCTATTGTTTTTAGCCGGACTATCGTTGATTGTTTATGTTAATAAGATAAAAAAGTATCCGGAAAAACCGATAAAAAAGGAAGAAAATAAGGACTAACCAATTGCGTCTTTATATATTTTTTCTTTTTGGACTATTAATGCTAGCCTGTTGCTCTCCTTCTGAAAATTCAGATATGCTTAGTATTGTATCCCGTTCAGAATGGGGCAGTATACCTGCAGCGCATGATAGTCAGACGCACACGATTAAGTATATTACTATCCATCATGGTGGTGTTCTGTTTACAGGAGACAAATCCAGCGCTCAATATCTGATTGACCTGCAATCCTGGAGCAGAAGTGAAAAAAAATGGATTGATATACCATATCACTTCGCCATGGATCTTGAAGGAATTATCTACGAAACCAGGCCGGTCGCTTATCCGGGCGATACAAATACCGAATATGATCCCCGTGGACATCTCTTAATCTGCATCCTGGGCAATTATGAGGAGCAGAAATTAAATCAGAAGCAGTTTGATAACCTGATTAATTTTCTGGCCTATTTCCGTCAAAAATATAATCTGACTGTCGACAAGATAAAAAGCCATAAAGATTATGCGGAAACCGCATGTCCCGGTCAAAATATATATAAATTTTTGGAAGATGGTAGTCTTATAGCGGCAGTACAAAAAAGAATAAAAAAAAGATTCAACCACTCTGAATAAATGACGGAAATACAGGTATTAGTATATGTTTACTGATAATCAACAGGTGGATGAGGACCAGCGGGCTATTACCGAATGCCAGATGGGTAAGAAAGAAAGCTATAGATTGCTGGTGGATAAATATAAATCCAGGGCATATTATGCGGCATTAATGTATACCGGTAATTCCGAAGATGCTCTCGATATCTCACAGGAAGCCTTCTTCCGTGCCTATAAATCCATAAAATCCTTTGAGAAGGGTAAAAACTTTTATACATGGTTATATCGAATTATACGAAATCTCTGCATTAATCATTATCATCGTATAAAAAAACGCAGTGTTGTGTTCAGTGATGTTGAAGAACGGAAAGGATCGGAACTGATAATTCCTGCCGTCTCACGACCGGATGAAATATTTGAAGAGCATGAGATGCGCGAGGTGCTATGGCAGGCGCTGAATAATCTACCACAAAAAGATCGGGAAATTTTAATATTGAAGGAATATCAGGAATTATCGTATAAAGAGATCAGTGATGCCCTGGAAATTCCAGTAGGGAGTGTCATGTCCCGCTTGTTTTATGCCCGGCAAAAATTAGCCAAATCACTTGAGGAATATAGATGAACAACGATGAAATCAAACTGAAAGTGATGGCATATTTAGATGGTGAACTATCTGAATCGGAAATGAAGGAAATTAATCGGCTGATTGATGACGATGAAATGCATAAGGAAGTATACTTGTCGCTTAAAAAGGTGAAGGAGGTGACACAGGAGATGAAATTTGTAAAATTACCCGAGATGTATTGGGATGATTACTGGGAGCATATCTATAACCGGATTGAACGCGGAATCAGCTGGATTTTGATTTCTCTGGGAGTTATAGTATTAGGTTCATTTTTGGTCTGGCAATTTATTGAGGCGCTCATTGTCGACCAGAATATTCATGTAGTGCTCAAAGCAGGTATTTTAATATTACTCGCAGGTTTGGTGGTTCTTATTGTGTCAATCCTGCGCGAAAAACTTATGGTGCGAAAAGTTGATAAGTATAGAGAGGTGGAGCGATGATTTTAGTGAATATTGACGATATTCCGCATAAAAGAGTTGTTAAATCGCTGGGTCTGGTAGAAGGAAATACGATTCGTGCGCGAAATATAGGCCGTGATATTGTAGCCCTCTTTAAGAATATTCTCGGGGGTGAGATTGAAGAGTATACAAAATTACTGGCGCAGGCAAGAGAACAGGCACTGGACCGTATGATTTTAATGGCTGAAGAATTAGGTGCAAATGCAATTATTGGTATCCGGTTTAGTACCTCCTATATAATGCAAAGTGCAGCGGAGGTACTTGTTTATGGTACAGCCGTCATAATAGAAAACGATGATTAATCATTTTTATTTCATTACAGTCTCTTTTTTTTTAAATTTCAGATAAAACACCTTTACAGCGGGAGAAATTTTGCCCGATATAGATTGTCTTGCATTTAGCCCTCATCCGGATGATGCCGAATTATTTTGTGGCGGATTATTGCTTAAACTGAAAAAACAAGGATATGCTACGGCAATAATTGATCTTACGGGTGGAGAACTTAGCACAAACGGAAATCCCGAACAACGTGCTAAAGAATCTGCCCGGGCATCAGAGATATTACAGCTTGATGTACGCCGGAATTTACATATGGCTGATGGAGATATTGGAGATTCACCGGAAAATCGTAAAAAAATTATTTCTGTTATCAGAACGTACAGACCGGCTATATGTCTTGTTCCATATTGGCATGATCGTCATCCGGATCATGAAGCAGCCGCAAACCTCATCAAACGGTCTGTCTTTTATGCCGGTTTAAATAAGATAGAAACCGATCAGGAAGCATTTCGACCCGCTTCAATATTATATTACATGCTGCATAATAATTTTGATCCCAGTTTTGTCGTAGATATCACTGAAGAAATGGATGATAAGACGGCAGCAATTATGGCATATGAAAGTCAGTTTTTATTTCAGGATAAAAATACGCAAGACACCTATATTAACCGATCCGGATTCCTGGAATCACTAAAAACCAGGGCAGCCTTCTATGGTCATCAGTCCGGGGTCGAGTTTGCGGAAGCATATTATTATGAGGGCAGACTAAAAATTGATAACATTCCCGAATATTTTGCGTAGAATGTTTTTGAATAAAATTAAGAGGCGGTTTGATGAAATTTAAATTTACAAAAGACAATATTAAAGAAATAGAAAAAGTACTTAAAACAACGTTTGCCCAGCGCGAAAATCAATACAGGGCAATACTTGAGAACAAAGAGCAAAACCGCAAATTAACACTGGAAATATTTACCGATATACCCATCGGATTTAGCAGGGGAAATCTGGTAAACGTGTTCACAATGCTGGGACACGCCCAACTTCATTTTTGTACCGGATTTGTGGCGAGTGAAACGCTTGGCGAAGTAACATTTATTGGTGAGCATGGTGGTCATCTGTCAGGTATAATTATAGAACAGGCCGCAGCATTCTCGATATACAGTAACGTGGATTCTTCAATTCTCTCAACTGATTTTACGAAGCTTGGACCCGAAGTTATGTTGTCCGGCGTAGCATTATCACTAGCCGAGCATCTCCTTGAGAGCAGTAGCTCGAATAAAGATGAATGATTATCTGAATCAATATTTCAATTTTCTGCGTTTCGAGAAAAACTTGTCGGAGAATTCGATTTACGCGTATAAAACAGATCTCGAACGCTATCTTGCTTACTTACACGCACAAAATATAACCCGCCCTGAGCGTATTCAAGCCCGTCATATTCATAGGCTAATCCAGGTATTATCTGAACTGGGACTCGCTCCATCTTCATTGGCCAGAAATTTATCCTCGATACGTTCATTCCATAGATTTTTATTTACAGAGGACCTGGTAAAATCTGATCCTACCGAACATATTGAAGGTCCAAAAACAAGACGGCATCTGCCTTCGGTGCTTTCTTTCGATGAGATCGAAAAAATTATGGCAGAAATTGATGTGCGGGCACCTCTGGGCCTGCGTGATCGTGCCATGTTCGAATTATTATATGCCTGTGGTTTGCGTGTTTCCGAATTATTATTACTACCTGTAAGAGAAATTTATTTTAAAGAGGGATTTTTAAGAGTCTTTGGTAAGGGAGCAAAAGAAAGACTCATACCGGCAGCGGACCGGGCATTGCAATGGGTAAGAAATTATCTTGATCGCGGCCGTCCGGCGCTCGATAAATATCGCAATTCGGATGGGGTAACTTTCCTTAATGTCAGGGGAAATCCTTTGTCGCGCATGGGGTTCTGGAAAATACTACGCGGCTATGCTCAGAAAAGCGGTATACGGAAAGATATTCACCCGCATACGTTTCGTCACTCATTTGCCACACATCTGCTGGAAGGCGGTGCAGACCTGAGAGCCGTCCAGGAAATGCTGGGGCATGCTGATATAGCAACCACCCAAATTTACACCCATGTAACCAGG
>CAYULK010000229.1:0-5153 GCA_964445625.1 uncultured Calditrichota bacterium | reverse complement strand
CCTTCGTGTTCTTCGTGATACTTAAATAATTTGATTGCAGCATTGCTGCGCTATGCTATTATAGCCAAAAACTTTTTATTTTTAGCAAAGTTTTATCTAAAATGTTAAAGAATTTTATAACGCAAAGTTTTTTAATAATTTTCAGATTGTTCTTTTGCATAGAATTTCGCTTAAAAGTCATGATTTAGATTTAGCACGATCTAAAACCCTAAATTTTCTTTGCGTCGTTGCGGTTAAGTAATCCGTGTTAATCAGTGGCTAATAAAATTTTGTTTGCAGCCCTGTGCTGCGGTATGAATAGATCAGATTAAATACAATTTGGGAACGAAGATGGTAAATGAATGGATGAGAAAAAAATAAAACGGCGTGATTTTTTACATTCGGGATTAAGAACCGTCGCCGGTTTGACGATTGGTGGCATCGGAGGTATGCTGATCGGCGGTTCATCAGAAGATGATCTGGTTTGGCAAATCGATCCCAATGTTTGCGTACAGTGTGAAAAATGTTCACAAAATTGTGTCCTACCTCAGTCAGCAGTTAAATGTGTGCATTCGTATTCTGTGTGCGGCTATTGTGATTTATGCAGTGGCTATCTGGAACCGGGTGCGAAATCCAGAGATACTTCAGCCGAAAATCAGCTCTGTCCAGCCGGAGCTATCACACGGACATATATTGAAGATCCCTATTTTGAATATACCATAAATGAAGATTTATGCATTGCCTGTGGAAAGTGTGTCAAGGGTTGCAGTGCTTTTGGTAATGGCTCATTATATCTGCAGGTTCGTCATGATCGCTGTAAAAATTGTAATGAGTGTTCCATCGGCAGAGACTGCCCTTCACAGGCATTCCGGCGCGTTCCGGCCAACCGCCCTTATCTGTTACGTGGCGAAGAAGGCGTATTGATCTATGGTAAGGATGTTGGGAAACTGTAGGCAATGGGCAATGGGCAATAGGCGATAGGCAGGAAGCTATTGAATATCGAATAATGAATTTCGAATTTTAAATTTTTTGTTACACGGAGTTCCGCGGAGAAAAAAGAAATTAATTTATTAGTCATTAGTATTTTTATAACGAGTAATCTTTATGTGAATAAGTGTTTTGTTTTTGGAGATTGTATCCTTGATCCTTGTACCTTTTGCCTCTTTATCTTAGGGACTTAGGCGCTTAGGAACTTTGTCTCTTTGTTACTAAAATAATATGAAGAACAAATTTAAAATAATGCTCATTTTGATAGTCCTGGGATTAATTTTCACCAGCGCATTTCCCGGTGTGGTGCAGCGTTTTCCAAAACCTGATTTCAAATCCGGATACACCCAACCGGTTCTAACCACACCTGAACCACGTTCACTTTTCTGGGAATATTTTGATGTATTTGTTCTCCTGTGCACCCTGTCCCTGGCTTCCTATTTCTCTCTCAAAAAAAGATCACGGAATCTCATATTTTTACTTCTTGTGTTTTCGCTGGCATATTTTGGCTTTTTCCGGGAGGGTTGCGTCTGCTCGATTGGTGCAATTCAAAATGTAGCCTTTTCATTGGCCACTTCTTCTTATGCCATACCGCTCACAGTGATCGCTTTTTTTATTTTACCTTTGCTCTTTACCCTGTTTTTTGGCCGTGGATTCTGCGCAGCGGTTTGTCCACTGGGTGCCATCCAGGATGTCATGGTTATCAAACCGGTCAATGTACCAACCTGGCTGGAAGAAGTTCTTGGGTATTTACCCTTCCTCTATCTGGGTTTTGCTATTTTATTCGCAGCTACCGGAGCTGGTTTCATAATCTGTCAGTACGATCCGTTTGTCGGCTTTTTCCGGTTTGGGGCTACATTCAACATGCTCCTGCTGGGTGTATCTCTTCTGCTGCTCGGCACAGTAGTTGCCCGTCCGTACTGCCGGTATTTATGTCCGTATGGTGTTTTACTCAACTGGATGTCACGTATCTCGCGCCGGAATGTTAATATCACTCCTTCAGAATGTACCAATTGTCGCCTTTGTGAAGAGTCCTGTCCATTTGGTGCGATAGACAAACCAATCCTGGATCCCGCCCCGCCAAAGAAAGAATCCGATACAAGATTTCTGGCATTGCTGATTATCATCGTACCTGTTATCGTAATCACCGGTGGATGGGTAATTTCTTCAATACACCTGTCGCTTGCCAGGCAACATTCTATTGTATCCCTTGCCGAAGAAATAAAACTTGAAAATAGTGGCAAGAGAGTGGAAACTACCGAAGAAACCCGTACATTTCGTGCATCCGGTCAACCAACTGAAGAATTATTTGCTGAAGCAGTGCTTATTCAGGAACGTTTTAAAATAGGCAGTTGGATTCTGGGTGGATTTCTGGGTCTCATTCTGGCATTAAAGCTGGTTAATTTATCAGTAAGAAAAAATTATCCGGAATATATGGCAAACAAAGGCACCTGTCTCAGTTGCGGCCGGTGTTTTGCTTATTGCCCGTTCGAACTGGAAATAAGAGAAAGACAAAATCAGATAACTGTATTTGATGGATTTTAATTTATGCTTCAAGTGAAGAAAAACATACCAAAATGGTACTCGTTGGCATCAAGATTATCTGTAATTGCACTTGTATTTGCCATAATCCTAAGTATTCTGATGATTGCCAATTATCTCCAGACAAAATCTGTCGACCCCCTGAATAACCAGGCGCTCAATCAGCTTATGTTGAAATTACAAAAAGAACCTGAGAACCAGACATTGAAGGAACAAATCCGGGCACTGGATTTACTGGCGCGCAGAGCATATTTCACAAACCAGTGGCAGATTCGTACAGGCAGTCTAATCCTTTTTATGTCGATTCTGATATTTCTGGTTGCTCTAAAATATATGAATTCCCTGAAAACACGATTTCCTGATCTGGAAAATGATCCTGTAACCGGACGAACGTGGTTATCCGGAATTCTTGCCCGCAGATATCTGACTTATGTTGGTCTGGGCTTGTTTGGACTGGCGCTTGTGGCCGGTATATTCTCAGAAAGTGAATTAATCTATGATATCGAAACTGGTTCAGGATCGAATTCATATGCCACACTGGTTGATCTGCGGAATAACTGGCCCTCTTTTCGGGGTGCTGAAGGAAATGGTATCGCGTACCAGAAAAATATTCCTCTGTATTGGAATGGGGAAACCGGAGAAAAAATCGTCTGGAAAACACCAATACCAAAACCGGGATTTAATTCGCCAATTATCTGGCAGGATTTGATTCTCCTTTCAGGGGCTGATAAAACCGGTCAGGAAGTATATGGCATCAACCGGCAAACCGGTAAAATAAAATGGCAGATCAGCTTAAATGATATTCCCGGATCTCCTGCGAAAAAGCCAAAGGTATCCGGTGATACCGGTTATGCCGCACCAACCATGGTCACCGATGGTCAGCGTGTCTATGTTATTTTTGCGACCGGTGATATAGCAGCCCTTGATTTTGAGGGCAAGCGAGTCTGGGCAAAGAATCTTGGTCAACCTGATAATCACTATGGTCATTCATCTTCGTTACAAATTTATAAAAATATTTTACTGGTCCAGTACGATCACAATGACGGCAATTATCTTATTGGATTGAATGTGCTGAACGGCGTTGAAATATATCGGACAGAGCGCGATGTACAGATATCATGGGCTTCACCTTTATTGATTGATTCAGAGAATAATGCACAATTGGTACTGAATTCCAATCCTTTCGTTATTTCATATAATCCGCAAAACGGCAAAGAATTATGGCGTGTCGAATGCATGGATGGTGAAGTGGGACCATCCCCGGCTTATGCAGACGGGATTGTATATGTGGTTAACGAATTCGCGGTTCTTGCCGCGATCAGCCTGGATAGTAAACCGGAAGTGATCTGGGATTACGAGGATGATTTATCAGAGGTAGCCAGTCTGCTGGCGACACCGGAATATCTTATTATGGCAACCAGCTTTGGACCGGTGACCTGCTTTAATGCCAAAACAGGTGAGGTTTACTGGATGCATGAGTTCGGGGAGGGATTTTATTCTTCACCGGTGCTTGCCGGCGGTCATGTCTATTTAACGGATATTAATGGTGTTACCTATATTTTTAAACCTGACCGGGAGTTCAAATTAGTAAATCAAGCCCCGCTGGATGAAAAAGCAATGACTATACCTGCATTCATGGATGGAAATATTTATATACGCGGAACAGAAAATTTGTATTGTGTCGGAAATTAGCATGTCTGAAATTGGAACCAATAACAATAAATTATCGCAAGATCTGAACAAGGATGTCGATCAGATACTTGCTCATACCGGGACCAGGCAACGTAACGTCATTCCCATTCTTCACGCAATACAAAAAAAATATAACTACCTGCCCGAAGCTGCATTACACAGAGTTTGTGAATCAACAGAGATTTCTCCGGCCACAATCTATGGTGTTTCCACTTTCTATGATCAATTCCGTCACACCCCCGTCGGTAAACATATGATACATATCTGTACCGGCACTGCCTGCCATGTTAAAGGAGCAGATCTGGTTATTGATGCATTCTATCGCGAATTATCATTCCCGGAGGGAACAGATACCGATGACAAGGGCGAATTTACGGTCCGGAAGGTGGCTTGTCTGGGTTGTTGCACACTGGCGCCCGTTATCCAGATTGATGGTATCACATACGGGCATGTGACTCCAAACGGTGTGGATCAGATTCTGCATAATTTCCTGTCAAACAGTCAAAAGGAACCGTCAAAGCAATTGGCACAACATTCGTCTAAAGATACCAGCGGTGAGGTCAGGATCGGTCTTGGATCCTGTTGCGTGGCCAGCGGGAGTGCGGATGTACATCAGGCTTTGCAGGAATCACTCAGAGACACCGGTATTCACACGAGCGTAAAACGTGTCGGTTGTGTCGGTATGTGTCACCGCGTACCCCTGCTGGAGATCATCAAACCGGGAGAAGAAACTGTCTTGTACGACAAAGTGGCACCGCATGAAGTAAAAAAAATCATGCGACGTCATTTTAAAGCATCGGGACTTGGCCAAAAAATCAAAAACTCATTATATGATTTCGCCGACTCCCTGATCGACAATGAAACCTGGGAAGATAATTCACGGCAATCTATTTACCCGAGAGATCCTCAGATTACCGTTTTCCTCGAACGCCAGCAACATATCGCTACTGAGT
>CAYULK010000228.1:0-5161 GCA_964445625.1 uncultured Calditrichota bacterium | reverse complement strand
GACAGAGGAGGTCTACTAGCTATGGGAAAACCAACCGGATTTCTGGAATACAAGATGCAAAAATCTACCGGTGAATCGAGCAAAAAGCGGGTATCTCATTATCGGGAATTTATTATCCCGCCAAATAAAAGTCAGATTTCTACCCAGGCGGCGCGCTGCATGGACTGTGGTTTACCATTTTGTCATTCTTCGAAAGGCTGTCCGGTAGATAACCTGATACCGGAATGGAATGATCTTGTATATAAAAATCTTTGGAAAGAAGCATATTACAGATTAGAGAGGACAAACAATTTTCCGGAATTTACCGGGAGATTGTGCCCGGCACCATGTGAAACCGCATGCACGCTTTCAATAAATGATAGTCCGGTTACAATAAAACAAATCGAATTATCGATTATAGAAAAAGCATTTCAGAATGACTGGGTCCTGCCGCAAATTCCGAAAAAAGAAACCGGAAATAGAATTGCAATTATAGGGTCCGGCCCGGCTGGTTTGGCCGCTGCACAACAATTGTGCCGGGAAGGTCATAAAGTCACCGTCTTTGAAAAATCAAGAAAAATCGGCGGCTTACTTCGCTATGGCATACCTGACTTCAAACTGGAAAAATGGATTATTGACCGTCGCCTGAAGCAACTTAAAACGGAAGGTGTTATTTTTGAAACAGACATTGATATCGGCGAAGATATATCTGCCCGCTATCTGCAGAGATCTTTCAATGTTATCCTGTTGGCTATGGGCGCCGGAAAAGTGCGTGATTTTGATATACCCGGGCGGAACCTGAATGGTATTCATCAGGCGATGGATTATCTGACTCTCTCTAATCTCTGTGTTGACGGAGTCCTGGATGAGACGAAAATAATATCAGCAAAAAATAAAAAGGTACTCATACTGGGAGGTGGTGATACAGGCGCTGATTGTGTCGGTACTGCTAACCGGCAGGGGGCGGCTGAAGTGATTCAGTATGAAATTATGCCCAAACCGATGACCTGGAAACATAGCTGGAATCCAAACTGGCCCGAATGGCCGAATATCCTTCGAAATACAAGCTCGCATGAAGAAGGATGCCATCGTGACTGGTCAATTCTCACTAAAAATTTTTATGGTAATAATAATCATCTGGCACAGGTCGATTTTAAGCGGGTTTCCTGGAAACCTGATCCCACAAATGGTCGCGCAGTATTAACCGAAATTAAAAACAGTGAATTCGCAAAAGAAATGGATATGGTGATTTTAGCCATCGGCTTTGAACATGTTGAACATAACCGGCTGCTGAAAGAACTCGGAATCGATTACGATCACGGGGGTAATATCAAAACAGATAATATGCAGGAGACAAATATCCCGGGTGTTTTTGCTGCGGGTGATGCGAACAGTGGTGCATCTTTAGTCGTGACAGCTATAAATGAAGGTCGTATAGCTGCCAAATCCATTAATGCATATTTGTTATAGTTATGCTATTTCAGCCAAAAACTATGTTATTTCGGCAAAGTTTTAGCTATGAAAAAGATACAGATTACTGAATTTTGATAAATAACCACCCCCTCTTTCCCCCTCCCTAAACGCATTTAGGGAGGGGGATTAAAGGGGGAGGGTCATTAATAATTCATTTGATTGCAGTAATATGCTGCGATATGAATAATAGTAAATAAATATCTACAGTAGTAAATAGTCGTTTTTATACAGTCTCTCAATCCCGGGGTAAGGAAAGCAGGAAAAATATTTAACACGGATCTTTTTTTGTATTAAATGGTATATATAATCTGATATATTTGGATGTATAAAGTTCAGATGAGCAGGGTTTAATATGAATCAAGATTAAAAATTCCGTGAAGTAAAATATTCCCGGCAACCGGTTAGGCAGGAGTTGTTGTTGAAACTGGGAATTGCGGAGATGCAAAAAGAAATATTATTGGAAAACGATCATCTCGATTTTGGGCAGTTGCTCAATCTGATCGAACAGAAGCAATCTGCAATTAAAAATGCGTTTAAAAATTATTCTGAAGGAGATATCCTGTTATATAAAGTTCATTTAAATCATAGCATGTTAATTGAGGATGAAATTAAAGCCCAATTGTAACCGATTGAATGAATCAGTTTAATTACGACTAAGTAGGCAGTTGGCTGCAGGCAGTGCTCAGTTACAAATAACGAATAACAAATTACCAATTGCTAATTCCTCAAAGGAGCCCTTTGGATAAATTTTCCTTGCTATAACGTACATATTTACGTACGTTATAGCAAAATGAGGCATAACATGAAAACAATCAGTGTAACAAAGGCAAGATCAAATTTATATAAATTATTAGATGAATCTGAAATCTCCGGTGAACCAATTCAAATTACCGGTAAAAGATCGAATGCGATACTAATTTCTGAAAATGACTGGCGGGCAATCAATGAAACTTTATTCCTCTTATCGGTTCCCGGCATGCGGGAATCTATCCGGGATGGGTTGAATACACCCATAAATGAGTGTGAGACGAAACTTGAATGGTAAGATGGAAACTGGTTTATACAAAGCAAGCTCAAAAAGATGCAAAAAAAATATCCGCAGTGAATCTAAAAGAAAAAGCAATTAGTATATTAAAAATTATCGAAGAAAATCCATTTAAATCCCCTCCTCCGTTTGAAAAACTAGTCGGAGATCTGACCGGTGCCTACTCTCGAAGAATAAATATTCAACATAGAGTTGTGTATCAGGTATATGAGAAAGAGCGCATCGTAAAGATTATTCGATTGTGGACGCATTATGAATAGAGCCAAAAAATAAAATCTCTGAATTGAATCTCATGTTAAAATTCTTTAAATTATACGGATTTCAACCTTTAACCGCTATCCCGCGAGATAGTAAAGGGTCTGCAAGATGATTGTCCTTATAATCAGAGATAAATTTTGAAAGCCGGTGAGCATTTGCTTATTGGCTTTTTTTTTGTCCAAAACTATTAATAATCACCGGAGATGTTCATGGAATTTAAAATCAAAGCTAAACTTGTCACGAAAGAGGATCTGCGTAGAATAATAACCCGTCTGGCGCATGAAATTCTGGAAAAAAACCGGGGTATCAAGGATCTGGTCATTATAGGTATCCATACACGCGGTGCATATATCGCCGAGCGTCTGGCTAAAAAAATAAAAGAGATCGAGAAGGAAGAAATCCCGACCGGATTCTTAGATGCCACTCTTTACCGTGATGATTTCCGGACACGCTTAAAACAACCCGATGTGCAGGTGACAAATATCCCTTTTCAGATCGATGAAAAAAATGTGATCCTGGTAGACGATGTATTGTACACCGGCAGAACGATAAGGGCGGCCCTGGATGCCCTGATGGATTTTGGACGACCCAACAGAATTCATCTGGCGGTTCTGGTTGACCGGGGACACCGGGAATTACCGATCAGGGCGGATTTTGTCGGTAAAAATATTCCAACTTCAATCGGCGAAGAGGTTCGCGTGAAACTAAAGGAAGTCGATAAGGAAGACCTGGTTTATCTTGTTGAGCAAGTTAAGGAGGAAAAGTAATATGAACTTTAAATCCGGACATTTGCTGGGGCTGGAATATACAGATCGCGATGATATTGAATTGATCATGAAAACAACGAAAACTTTCCGGGAAATTCTTGACAGGCCGATAAAAAAAGTTCCTACTCTGCAAGGTAAAACAGTGGTTAACCTGTTTTTTGAAGCATCCACACGAACGAGAATTTCATTTGAACTGGCCGAAAAAAGACTTTCTGCCGATTCGGTAAATTTTACCACTGCATCCAGTAGTGTAAAAAAAGGCGAGACATTTCTGGATACAGCCAGAAATATTGAAGCAATGAAAATTGATATGGTCGTCATCAGGCATGAATCTCCGGGCACGGCTCATTTCCTGGCGAATAGACTGGGTGCTAATATAATTAATGCCGGTGACGGTGCCCATGAACATCCGACCCAGGGACTGCTGGATTTGGTAACAATGGGTGAATATCATGAATCATTTGCGGGCCTGCATGTGGGCCTGGTTGGCGATATTGCCCATAGCCGGGTGGCTCTGTCAAATATACATGGTCTTAAAAAACTCGGGGCAAAAGTAACGCTATGCGGCCCCGCAACTCTTATTCCCAGGGAAATCGAGAAACTGGGAGTAGATGTGTGTTATAATATTGAGGAACTGATTCCGCAGGTAGATGTTCTGAATGTGCTGCGTATTCAGCTGGAACGTCAGGATGGCGGATATTTTCCTACTTTACGTGAATATCATAACTATTTTGGAATTACCAGGGAACGTCTTGAAAAAGCAGACAAGCCAATTACAATTATGCATCCCGGTCCGATTAATCGTGGTGTTGAGATTTCATCGGATGTGGCTGACAGCGAGCACTCGGTAATTCTAAATCAGGTAACAAACGGGGTTGCGGTGCGCATGGCTGTGTTGTACTTATTAGCAGGAGGTGAAAATGTCGCAAATTAAAAAATACGGTACTTCAGATTTACAATTTGACCGGCTGCCCGGGAAGATATTGCTTGAAGATGTACATGCTTTTGATCCGTCGGAAAAATTAGACGAAAAGCTGAATATAATCATTGAAAACGGTAAAATTGCCCGACTGTTAAAGAAAAAGCTGGCGAATTTTAATGGAAAAATACTAAAGGCAGACGGAGCCATGGCACTGCCGGGCCTGTTTGATATGCATGTACATCTGCGGGAACCGGGCCGGGAAGATGAAGAGACGATTATGACCGGTTCATTTGCCGCTGCCAATGGCGGATATACAGGCGTCGCCTGCATGCCGAATACAGATCCGGCCATTGATTCACAGGAAGTAATCAACTATATAAAAAAGCAGGCATCTGATTCGCTCGTGGATATCCACCCGATTGCAGCTATCACCAAGGGCCGTAAAGGCGAAGAATTGGCACCGATTGCCGAGATGGTTGAAGCCGGTGCCGTAGGAATTTCCGATGACGGTTCACCGGTCATGAGTGCGGAACTCATGCGCAGAGCACTGGAATATAGCAAGATGTTTGACGTCCCGGTGTTAGGACATGAAGAAGATGTTAACCTGAGTAAAAACAGGTATATGCACGAAGGGTTTTATTCGACCAAACTGGGACTTCCGGGCATACCCGCCGTATCGGAAGAAATCATGGTAGCCAGAGATATTATGTTGACTGA
>CAYULK010000227.1:0-5185 GCA_964445625.1 uncultured Calditrichota bacterium | reverse complement strand
ATCTTTTTAAACCGTGATGACCCACTGCTACCCAATTTTCGATTACGCAGGAAAACGTTATGGTCTTATAGCCTAGACAATGATCCTGATGTCAGAGTCTGGGGTAAATTAATTGAGTTAAACCAGGATGGTGCCGGTTTATGGGAGCTGAATGAGCGTGTTCGCATACAAATGCAGGTACCCGGTCTGCATAATGTAAAAAATGCCATTGCCGCCAGTACAGTTGCCCTTTATTTCGATTTTACCGAACCGGAAATAAAGGACGCACTGGAAAGCTTCAGAGCATATGATAAGCGAATGCAGGTCGTGAAAAACGGTGACACCATAATTATAAACGATAGTTATAACGCGAATCCGGATTCTTATCTCCCGGCCCTGGAAACACTGGAACATATTTCCGAGAAGAGTCATCGCCGGAAAATTGTTGTCTTTGGTGACATGCTGGAATTGGGATTGAATGGAGAGGCTTTGCATCAGGATCTGATGTTCAATTTACTTGAATATAATGTTGATGGTATTTTTACCCTGGGTAAACTTACTTCACTTGGCGCTGCCTTACTCCGCGAACGGGGATATCAAAATGTATTCTCCTTTAAGTCCCATGAGAAGCTGGGAAAAGCATTGCAGAATTTTATACATCCGGGAGATATCATTTTGATTAAAGGATCTCGCGGCATGCAAATGGAAAAAGTACTGGCCTATTTATAAAGAAAAACGAAGATATGCTGGCAGAATTTTTATATAAGTTTACATCAATATTTTTTGGCTTTAATGTATTCCGTTACATTACTGTCAAAGCCGCTATGGCAGCCGTTACAGCACTATTGATCAGTCTGTTACTCGGTCCGCGCATCATACGAATGTTGCAAAAACATCAATTATGCGAGGAAATCAGGGCTGATGGTCCGGAGTCACATCTGGTGAAAAAAGGTACACCGACCATGGGCGGGTTGATTATTGTATCTTCTATCGCTATTGCCGTACTGTTATGGGCAAATATAACTAATTTCTATATTATCCTGGTTTCAATTGCCACATTGGCTATGGCGGTTGTCGGTTTTATTGATGATTATCTAAAATCAGTCAAAAAACTAAAGCACGGTCTGGTAAGCCAGTATAAACTCATTGGTCAGATCACACTGGGTTTGGTCATAGGTTCTATTATTTATTTTCACCCGTTTTTCGCCGGTTTGCATTCTAACACAAGTATTCCATTTTTTAAAAATCTGGAAATCGATTTTGGTGTGCTCTATATCGCTGTGATCGTATTTGTTATTACCGGAACATCAAATGCTGTAAATCTAACCGACGGACTGGATGGACTCGCAGCCGGTTTAAGCGGTATCGCATTTTTTGCCTTCGCCGTAATGACCTATGTAACCGGTAATGTAAAATTCAGCGATTATTTGAATATTATATATCTCCCGGGCTCAGAGGAACTTACTGTTTTCTGTATGGCTGCATTGGGTGCTGCGATCGGATTTCTCTGGTATAATACACATCCGGCCCAGGTGTTCATGGGGGATACCGGATCACTTGCCCTGGGCAGCGCATTGGGTACAGTTGCTATCTTAATAAAAAAGGAACTGTTGTTAATTTTTATCGGCGGTGTTTTTATTTTTGAGGTTCTTTCTGTCATCATTCAAACAACATATTTTAAATATACCAGAAAAAAATACGGGGAAGGAAAACGTGTTTTTAAGATGGCGCCAATCCATCATCATTTTGAACTTAAGGGTTGGCATGAATCCAAGGTTGTTGTTCGTTTTTGGATCATCGGGATCCTGCTCGCCTTATTAAGCCTGACAACGTTTAAAACACAGTGACGGAATTTAAGAATGGAGATTAGTAATAAAAATGTTGTAGTTTTTGGCGCAGCCCGGAGTGGACTTGCTGCTGCTGAACTGGCATTGAGCCTGGGTGCCCGTGTTTTTATCAGTGACAATGCCATGGAAACAGATAAGCGCGAACAAATAAATATATTGAAGGGGCTGGGGATACCCTTTGAATTTGGTGGTCATTCAAATCGGGTATACTCTGCTGATTTTGTCGTTCTGAGCCCTGGTATTCCTCAGAATTCAGACATAGTGCAAAGCATACAGCAAAGGGGTATTCCTGTCCTTTCTGAAATAGAGTTTGCGTTCCGGTTTTGCAAATCACCTATAATAGCAGTAACCGGCTCAAATGGAAAAACGACTACCACCACACTAATTGGTGAGATGTTAAAAAAACAGATGCCTGAAGCAATCATGGCCGGCAATATCGGATCACCATTTTCTTTATTCGTTCTGAACAGTAAATCCGATAGTTGGGCTGTTGTCGAGGTATCCAGCTTTCAGCTGGAAACGATTGAAAAATTTCATCCCAGAATTGCGATTATTTTAAACTTGTCCCCGAATCACCTGGACCGTTATGAAACTTATGATGAATATGTAACAGCTAAATTGCGGATAATTATGAATCTGGATCCGGATGATTTCATCATCTATGATGGTGATGATCCCGGTCTGGCAGACCTGATCCGGCAGTGTCCGGCCAACAAATTAAGGTTTTCCGGACAGACCGAACGAGCCGAAGCATATATCAGGAATGATAAAATCCTTTTTTTTAACCGCGAGTTTATTGCGACAGATGAAATAGCATTAAAAGGACTGCATAATTATAAGAACATAATGGCTGCCGGTTTGGCCTGTCTGCAGGCAGGAATTTCTTGTGAAAATATAAATAATGTACTGCGAAAATTTGCCGGTGTTGAACACCGGTTAGAACCTGTTGCATCGATAAATGGTGTACACTTTATTAACGACTCAAAAGCTACCACGCTGGAATCTCTGGCAGTTGCATTGAAGAGTTTTAATACACCGATCTTATTGATTGCCGGTGGCAAGGATAAGGGAGTAGACTATTCCACTGTCAACTCAATATTAGAAGATAATGTACGGCAAGTGTTTCTGATCGGAACTGCCCGAAAAAAAATCGCACAGGCCTGGGAAAAAGTCGTACCGGTCAGTAAATATGATTCACTGGAAGCTGCTGTAAAAAGTGCATTTGATATTGCTGATCCGGATGAGAATGTTCTTCTGTCACCAGCCTGTTCCAGTTTTGATATGTTTAAAGATTTTGAAGACCGTGGTAAAAAATTTAAAGAAATTGTAAAAAAACTGAATACTATATATGAAAATTAATAAGCCAAAAAACGATATTTTCTTAATTGCCGCCGCGACAATTTTGCTCACAATCGGTTTGATCATGGTGTTCAGCGCCAGCGCAGTGATGGCACACGAAAAACATGGTTCGGTACTTTATTTCTCGAAGAAGCAGATGCTATGGGGGTTTTTAAGCATTTTCAGCATATTTGTTTTTTCACGTATTAAGATAAATTTTACCATGAGAAAAAGTTTTCCACTGTATCTGGTTCTTGTATCTGCTGTCATGCTGATCGGACTATTTTTCTGGGGTGACCTGATTAACGGTGCCCGGCGGTGGTACAACATGGGTTTTGTCAGTTTTCAACCGTCAGAATTCGCGAAATTTGCCCTGATAATATATTTTGCGGATATCCTCGCCAGAAAAGGCAAGTTATTACATGACTGGAAAAAAGGACTACTTCCGCATATCGCGATCATACTGCTTATTTTATTTCCGATATATATGCAACCCGATCTGGGTACTTCGATCATGATCGCCCTGGTAATTGCAATTATGGTATTTCTCAGTGATGTCAGATTTAAACATATTGCCGCCGGTTTCCTTTTTTTGCTGCCGGCACTGATAATTAAATTCAGCGGTAGCTCATATCAGTTAAACCGGATTGTTTCCTGGTATGAAAATCTGGGCAATCCACTTGGATCGGGATATCAGATAAAACAATCACTTATTGGTTTGGGGAACGGAGGTATCTTTGGAAATGGCATCGGTACCAGCCGGCAAAAATTTTATTTTCTACCGGATTCTCATACTGATTTTGTATTTTCAATTCTGGGAGAAGAAGTCGGTTTTATCGGGACCTCGATTGTCCTGATACTTTTTCTGATTATTCTGTGGCGGGGTATCAGTATTGCCAAAAGAGCAAACAACACTTTTGCCCAGTTTTTAGCCATCGGCCTGACCATGAATCTCGTCCTGTATGCATTTATGAATGCGGCGGTGACCACCATGCTTATTCCAGCCACCGGATTACCAATGCCGTTTCTTAGTTATGGCGGATCATCCCTGTTATTTGCCGGTATATCCATCGGTATCCTCCTGAATATTGACAGGAATTCAAATTCGGCGTCCTATGAAAGAAACTTTGAGCGGGGTAAAAATGATGGTAAAGATTTGTATAAAACTCTGATCATGTCGAGGTAAAAATTGAATCGTGAAATACGCATAATGTTTGCCGGAGGTGGTACGGGTGGCCATGTATTTCCGGCAATATATATTGCCCAATACTTAAAGAAACACTGGGGTGCCAGATGTCAGTTTATTGGAACAAAACATGGTATTGAAAGCATAAAGGTACCACAGTCAGGATTTGTACTAAAAAATATTTGGATCAGTGGGTTAAAAAGAGGATTATATCTTAGCAATCTTTTATTTCCCCTGAAGGTAATCGTGAGTCTGATACAGAGTAAAAAAGAAATCAAGTATTTCAAACCGGATATTGTAATCGGTACCGGTGGATACGTATCGGGACCCGTGCTTTACCAGGCAACAAAAATGAATATCCCGACGGCAATTCAGGAGCAGAACAGCTATCCCGGTATTACGACGCGAATTCTATCGGGCCGGGTCGACCGGATGTTCCTGGCTTATGAGGAAGTATTGAAATACATAAAACGTATTCCTGAATATAAAATTGTAGGCAATCCGGTACAGATCGATTTTACGAATATATCCCAGGAAGATGCCAGGAGATATTTTAATCTGGAGAGGAATATGACTACGATCCTGGTTTTTGGAGGTAGTCAGGGCGCCAGAAGTATTAATGATGCTGTTGACCGTCTTCTTCAGACTAACAAACTAAAAGATGTCCAGATCATCTGGCAAACCGGTCGGGCAAATATTGATGCAATAAACAAAAAATATAAGAATTATAATGGTCTCAGTTTGTGTATACTGCCCTTTATTGATCGGATGGACAATGCTTATGTGGCAAGTGATTTTGCAATATGCCGCGCCGGGGCAATGACAATATCAGAAT
>CAYULK010000226.1:0-5188 GCA_964445625.1 uncultured Calditrichota bacterium | reverse complement strand
TGGCTTATGAATTGGGTTATGAGCATAATATTTTTAATAAATTTTTGGTTCGCATCGCTGGTTATTACAAAGATTCTAACGACCAATCACGGCTGGTCAGGTATGTAAATCTAAAAAATACGGTATCTTACACCGTAACCCAGCCTTATTCATATCAGGACACCCGCGGATTCGAATTTACAGTACGGAAAAACCGTGGAAACTGGTTCATGGGATTTTTTAATTATACCTACGAAGTGACTACCAGCGGATATTTCGGATTTGCAACATATTATGAAAACAGGTCCCAGCAGCGCGAGTATGAAGCCGAAACCCGATCCCATTATCAAGCTAAACCTATTCCCCGGCCTTTTGCCCGGTTGAATGTCGATTTTTTTACCCCGAGAGAATTTGGCCCTGAAATTTTGGGTATGCATCCGTTAGAGGATTGGCGGATAAATATTTTAGGTAACTGGCGGGCAGGTATCTGGTCTACCTGGACCGGCGGCGGATCGATCCCCGGTATTGTTTACAATGTTCAGTGGCGGGATTCTTATAATGTGGATCTCCGTTTTTCAAAAAGCTTCAATTTTGGCAGAGCCAATTTTCAACTTTTTATGGATGTATCCAATCTGTTTAATTATCGGTATATGGCCAGCTCTATCGGTTTTGTCGATGGCAACGATTATAACGCTTATATGAAATCCCTTCATCTGCCCGCTGATATCGGTGATGAATTGAGTTATGGTAATATCTCCGGCAGCGACCAGCCCGGTGATTATCGCAAGGATGATGTGGCGTTTCAGCCTATCGCACCGCTCTATGCGGGCGAACAAAAGTTGGCAAGCGGAGAGATCCCCGATCCGGGAGTAATTTATTATGATAACAGCGCTCAAACTTATCAGAATTACATAAACGGAGCATGGGTGAAAGTTGAGAGCGGCCGTATGGAAAAAGTATTGGATGATAAAGCCTATATAGATATGCCCAATCAGCAATTTTTTACATTCCTTAATCCGCGGGATATATTCTGGGGAATAAAATTATCTTTTGATATCAGAAAATAGTTTTTATTAACTTTCAAATTTAGGGAGCTAAAAAATGATATTTCATAAAAAGAGAATTTTGCTAATTTTTTATCTGTGCTGTCTGATAACTTTTTTAGCATATCCGGGAAATATCTACGCTCAATACGAGAATGCCTGGATGAATGTCGGTACCCTCCATAATTGGTACTCGGAAATCGGCAGTGAGATTGAACACGGTTGGGTAGCACGTCAACAATATGGATTGCGCTGGCCGGCTATTTATAATTACAAAGATTCCCAGGCAGCCAAGGCGTTCTGGATGGGGTGTACAAATTATACAGATGAAAATGGCGACAATTACCCCTTCAAAGTTGTTCATGTCGGGCCCCGAGTTACCGGAGCTTTTGAATTTTTTCCGATGCAATTTGACATGGTAAGCCGTTTTGATCCCCCCTGGCTTGATGTGGATGGTGCAAACACTTACCGGGAATTTGTCGAAATAGACCAGGTTGATCCGGATATGAAGCCGGACCGGATGCTGATCAGCGTAACCAATACCGCTATCGGGGTTACTATGACCCGCAGAATACAGCAGTTTACTCACCCTCAACATGACAATTATATAATAGTCGATTTTACTTTTACCAATACCGGCAATACCGATGGCGATGCGGATATTGAAATGCCGAATCAAACCCTGGAAGGCCTGTATTTTTTCACCCAGTACCGCTGGGCTGTTAACTATGAAACCCGCTATGTGATCGGTAATGGTACCGGTTGGGGTATGAATACCATGCTTGATGCCCGTGGTGATGGAGTGAAACAGGATCCGCCGGATGAAAACTTCCGGGCCCAGTTTGCCTGGCACGGCAATTTCCCCCAATTTGCCGGTGGTTATGATAATCTCGGCGGCCCGATCTGGGATCCCGGCACCTCCTCAGGTTTGGTGGGTGTTGCAGATTCCGTGGGCAGGCTCGGGGCCGCACATTTTGTCGGTGTAGTCACCATCCATGCTGACAAGTCGGCCAGCGATCCCAGTGATGATGTTTCCCAACCTTCGACAACCCAGTATATGGGCTCCGATATCGTCATAACCGCCGCCAGTAACAGCCAGTTTGATAAGGTACAAATGGAGGAAGAATACAGCTGGATGGCCAGAGGTCATGCCGATCCCCGCCACGCCGATGTGGTTTATCCTAATGGTGATTATTGGAAAGCAGACGCCAAAGAAGATCCCGGACTCAGTTCCCCCGGCGGTTTTACCGCCTGTGATGGTTACGGGCCGTATACATTGGCACCCGGGGAGAGCGTCAATATCGTAATCGCTGAAGCCGCAGCCGGACTGAGACGCGAATTGTGTATTGAGTATGGTAAGGAATATAAAGATAATCAGACTCCTGCTCAAGCCGCTATAAAAAACCTCCATGTTGCCGAAAGCAGAGACTCGCTGTTCCAGACCTTTCGCCGGGCGATTGCAAATTATCAGTCCGGTTATGATCTGGCCGAGCCGGTAACGCCCCCCAGTGCCTTTTATGTAAACGGCGGTGGCGACCGGATCTCTCTTTCCTGGGATATCTCAGATATCACCGGTATCGAAGGATTTGAGATTTACCGGGCTAAAGGCGAGTATGATAGTACATACAGCCTTATCGGGGATGTCGGTCCTGATGCCAGATCCTTTGATGATACCGATCTGGAGCGGGGACCGGGATATTTTTATTATATTAGCTCTTACGGAACAGACGCCACCGGTAAAATTCGAAGTAGTCGATTTTATACCCAGACTTATGATCCGACAAATCTGAAACGGCCCGCCGGCGATAGTATGGATGAAATCCGTATAGTTCCCAATCCTTATAACATCTCCGCAGATCCCAATCATCTGTTATTTCCCGGTGAGCGTGACAAACTTGCCTTTTTTAATATTCCCGGTGATTGTGATATCCAAATTTATACCGAGATCGGCGAACTGGTAACCACAATTGAACATCGTGACGGCACCGGAGATGAATATTGGAGCTGTATTACCGATTCCAAGCAGATCGTAGTGAGCGGAATTTATATTGCAGTCATTACAGATAATAAGACTGGGGATAGAAAAATAGAGAAATTTGTAATTATCAGATAATCTGAATAAATATTAATAGTATGGGTGGGATCATGAAAAAGTATATTTTATTAAGTTTTACATTATTTCTGCTCGTGTCGAATGTTGCTTTCAGCCAGACATTCAAAAGGCAAAAAATAGCTCAAACCGGCATGAAATTTCTCAGCGTTTCACCCGATGCCATGATTAGTGCATTGGGCAGCGCTTCCGCGGCTCTGGAGGTCGGATCCGCCTCCATGTTTTATAATCCGGCAGGGATGGCTTCTATCAATACCTTTGCAAATGTTGCATTAGGCCGGGTAAACTGGATTGCCGATATCGATTATTTATATGGCAGTGCAGCAATCAGTCCCGCAGACGGGCTTTATGGTGTGTTTGGTATATCGTTCATAACGGTTGATTATGGGGATTTTAATGGTACAATCCGGGATCCGGGTGAATCGGGATTTGTGGATATCGGCACATTTAGTCCCAATGCCTCTGCCCTGGGTTTTAGTTACGCTAAAGCACTATCCACGCAATTTATGATAGGTGGTAATGTAAAATATGTGATACAGGATCTCGGTACCAGCATAGTTGGATTCTCCGGGGAATCAGGTTATAAAGAAACTAAATATTCCAAAAGTGTCTATGCTTTTGATTTTGGTGTTCTTTATAAAACCGGTTTTGAGAGCCTTATTTTTGGCATGTCGGTGCGAAATTTTGCCCAGGAAGTAAAATATGAAGATGAAGGTTTTCAACTGCCTTTGACTTTCAAAATTGGTATTTCCATGAATGTGCTGGATCTTTATAAAGCTCTCAATCCGGAAACTCACGCCCTGTTATTTGCAGTTGATGCCGTTCATCCCCGTGATTTTCCCGAGCAGTTGAACTTTGGTCTGGAATATCTGTTTTTAAAAACCTTCGCCCTGCGCGGCGGATACTCTACCCCTAATGATGAACATGATTTTTCAGCAGGACTGGGATTTCGACGATCGTACCGGGATTATATGCTGGCGATAGATTATGCCTATACCCCATTCGGAATTTTTGATAATGTTAATAGATTTACGCTGCAATTTGCTTTTTAATAAAGTTGTTCAATATAAATTCGGAACAGAACAATAAAACTGCTGTTTATAACCTGATCCCGTTAGCTGAGGATAGAATTGTTATGAAAAATATTCTGTCTTATTTTATTTTATTAATTTTGATATTATCTGTTATCCTCATTAATTCAGATGCCTGTTGTCAAAAAAAACTGGCCCAGACCGGTTTTCATTTTTTATCTGTCGGCACAGATGCCCGCGCCTGTGCTATGGGTGAGGCCTTTTCAACTGTTGAAGGGACTTCCGTAGCCCTGTTCTATAATCCGGCCGGTATGTCCAGGATGGAATCGTTGACATATTTGTCATTTAATCAGATGGAATGGATCGCAGATATTAATTATTATTCCGGGAGTATTGCTCTGAATTACCAGGAGGGTAAATACGGTGTCTTTGGCCTGAGTTTTTTGTCCGTTGATTACGGTGAGTTTTTATGGACCCGGGTGGCACCGGAATTAGCTCAGGGATTTGAAGATATCGGTGCAGACTGGGCGGTTCCGGGAGCTTATCTGTTTGGTTTCGGCTATGCCAAGGCATTATCTGATAAATTTTCAATTGGTGCTCAAATAAAATATGTAAACCAAAATCTCGGTAAAAGTATTGTTCCCGTTTATGAAGGAAGGGATAATCTGACCGGGTCTGAAGAGCAGGATTATACCCTCGATGTTTTTGCATTCGATTTTGGCACGCTTTACAAAACCGGATATAAAAGCCTGGTATTCGGAATGACTGTGCGGAATTTTTCCCAGGAAATAAAGTATGAAAAAGAGGGTTTTCAACTGCCCTTAACTTTTAAAATTGGTATATCCATAAATGCTTTCGATTATTTTTCCCAATTTTCCCAGGATCATTCTTTGTTTTTTTCTGTCGATGCTGTACATCCACGCTCTTTTCCCGAATATCTTAATATCGGCGGTGAATATGTTTTTTTAGAAATGTTTGCCTTAAGAGGGGGGTATATCACCAATCAGGATGATTACAGCTATAGT
>CAYULK010000225.1:0-5292 GCA_964445625.1 uncultured Calditrichota bacterium | reverse complement strand
TTTTTTCTCTTTTTTAGTGAATTTAGTGTTTTTAGTGGGCTGAACTATTACGGAATTTGCAACAATAACAAGAAATTTTATTAAAGTCAGTGTCAGTCTGTGGCTAATAGTCAAGTTTGTGATAATCTCAAAGATTAATTCATCAATTAAACTGTTTTTTTGCTTGAAGAAAGTGTTTAAAACCCGGAAATTTATATTATTCAATAATTTTGTTACAATTCATCTGATTTTTAATATTCAACCTGGATAATATGTGCGTTCCCAAGTTCAACCTGGGAACGAGGATAGTAAATGAAATGAAGATATTAAAAGTAATATCCATCCTGCTGATTTTGTGTAATGTGGTTGCAGCCCAGGAAAAAGGTGATACACTTCTTACAACTAAATCAGTAGATATCATTGGATATCCGATTGCCTTCTATACTCCGGAGACCGATCTTGCAGGTGGAGTAGGCGGCCTGATCTATTTCAGGATGGGAGAAGATGTTAAAATAAGACCATCAAAAATTTTAGTGTCAGCCTGGTACACGATTAATCATCAATATTATTTTAAGATAGCACCTCAGATTTATTTTGCCGGTGCCGGCAGGGATCTTCTGGATATGCGATTCATCTATAGTAAGGAAATCGGCAAATTTTATGGTATTGGCAATGAAACGGAGGAGATTAATAATCCGGAATTTACAATGACTTCTTTACGGTTCTATTCTGAGTTTGGCGCATTTAATCTAATTTCTAAAAATATTCATACCGGAATTATTATTGATTATTTTCCCAATGACCTGGTTGACAAACAAGCAAATCCGTACTTACAGAACGAAAATATTCCCGGCGTAAATGGCGGAACAGTATCCGGATTGGGATTATTAGTGGTTTTGGATGAACGTGATAATATTTTTTATCCAACCAAAAACTATTTTCACAAGATCCGTCTGCAATTTTTTGGCAGTTATTTGGGGAGTGAGTTTACCTATAATCGAATGGTTGCCGATTTACGTTATTTTATCTCACCGCTTGAATCACATATTCTGGCTTTTCAGCTATATACAGATATTACACATGGTACAATTCCGTTTTTTCGCCTGCCGGCCTTGGGTGGTGAACAACGTATGCGCGGTTATTTCACAGGAAGGTACAGGGATAAACTATATCTGACCGGTCAGGTGGAATACCGTAAACTTGTCTGGTGGCGCCTGGGCGTGGCGGCATTTCTGGCTGCGGGTGATGTTGCAAATAAATGGACACAATTTAACACCAGGACTATCAAATATTCTTATGGCTTCGGATTAAGATTTGTGTTTGATCAGGACGAAAAAATTAACTTACGCATGGATCTCGGCTTTGGAAAAAATACCAGTGGGGTTTATTTCGCTCTCGAAGAAGCTTTTTGAAAAATACATAAATTTTATTAGCATGGATAATTCATTTCTCTGCAATTTAGCTCTGCGTGAGAAATTTATGCTATTGTAACCATAAACTTTGTAATTTTAGTAAAATTTTAAAAACTTTTATCCACGGATTACGCGAATTGACACGGATTTCATTTTAAAATTATTATTATTTTAGTTTAATCCGTGCTAATCAGTGCAATCCGTGGACTTCATTTTTTTGATTGTAGCCTCGAACTGCGGCGTAACTTATTCATAATAAATAAGCAATATTTTATTGCATCGATTAAACATTCCGCGTAAACTTACGTTCTAATAACTAACCAACGGTTATATTATTACTGTTAATATAAAATCTGAGGATTTTAATGGGAATTGCTGAACGCAAAGAACGCGAAAGAGAGCGGCGGCGAAATGATATTCTTGATGCTGCTGAAGTGGTCATTTTTAAACAGGGAATTGATCACGCTACGATGGATGCGATCGCTGATAAAGCCGAATTGAGTAAAGCTACTTTATACCTATATTTTGAAAGTAAAGAAGAAATCTATTTTGCCATATTTCTTCGCGGTCGGGATAAACTCTTTGAATTAGTAATAAATAAGTTAGAAAACATTACGGATATTCAGATAAAATTAAAAACGTATTTGTCGACAGTGATGGCTTTTAAAAAAAAATACCCCAATTATTTTGAAGCTATATTTTATTTTATGATCAGGGATATAAATATAAATAAAAAAAGTGATTATTTTCGGAAACACAAAGAAAATAGCACGATGTTGCTTAATAAATGGGTTGAAATGATAGAACAGGGAAAATCTCAGGGACAAATCAGAAAAGATCTTAATCCGGTAAGTGTAGCTATTATTCAGTGGATTCAGTTAATTGGATTTCTCAAAACATATCCGGTCGTTCATGATAAAATTAAAGATGATTTAAATGTGACTGAAGATAGTCTGCTCGAGGATTATTATGACTTGTTCCTTCATAGTATCAGTACAAAATAAACAAAAATGTCATTCCGATAGGAGGTTTTGATGAGATTCATCTATGCTATTTTAGTTATCATTTTTATGACCATAATCCTTGCTTGTTCTGAGGAAGAAAAAGATAACAGAAGTATGGAACAGATATACCGTGAAGAGGGTGTGCCTGTAACTACCAGGAAAATCATGCCGCAAATGTTTATGGTGCAGCGATCATATAATGCGGTATTAACCGGTTTAGAGCAGTCATCTGCTTATGCCAAAGTTGGTGACAAAGTGGAAAAAGTATTTGTCAAGGTAGGTGAATATGTAAAAAAAGATCAGATTTTACTCACATTTCCCATCAACAATCCCAAAGCCCAGTATTTTCAGGCAAAAATTGGATATGAGAATGCAAAACTGGCTTATGAACGCATTGCCAATATGTATCAAACCGGTGGAATTTCAAAGCAACAGCTGGACAATGCCCGTGCAAACTACGATGTGGCCGCTGCCAATTGGGATGCGGCGCAACAAACTGTAATCGTTAAAGCACCGATTAGTGGGTTCGTAACAAAGGTTAATATTCGTGAATCAGATAATGTGAAAAAGGAAGCTGAATTATTTACTATTTCGCGTATGGACCGCATGAAAGCAAGGGTATGGATTACAGAAAAAGACGCAAGTGAAGTTGTCATTGGCCTGCCTGCATATGCCATCTGGAATGGTGCTAAAATTGAGGGAACTATCGTTGAAGTGGATATGGCATTAAATCAAAAAAAACAGGCTTTCGGTGCTGTCGTTGAGTTCGATAATCCCAAAACTATCCTAAAATTCGGTATCACCGTGGAGGTGTTTATCCGCACATATTCAAATCCAGGTGCACTTGTATTACAGGCAAAAGTTTTACTCAGGGAAGGTGATGAATATTATGTATATAAAGTAGTTGACGGGACAGCTATAAAAACCCCGGTAAAGACAGGAAACAGATTTAAGATGTTCATAGAAATAGTTGATGGACTCACCGTCGGGGATGAGGTTGTAATTTCCGGGCAAATGCTACTGCAACCTGATACAAAAATTAAAGTAGTGAATTGAATTATTTAGTTTGGATAATTCATATCGCAGCGATGCTGCTCCGAGGGAGTCCTTTGGACAAACAAATTTTAGGTAAAAGGTATAAGGTATAATGCAAAAACGTTTGATTGATTATGCCGTATAGGTTGTCTTGCCCTTGGAAATTGGATTTGAGTGTTGAATATTGGATGTTGAAAGAGGGGAGAATGCCGGTTTTGTCGTAACCCCCTAATGAATAGAAAGTTAAAGAATTGAAATCTAAAGGTTTTTGACAGATCCCAAGAAAATAAAAGGATTAAATATGTTTTTATCAACGATATCAATAAAACGGCCAATCATGATCAGCATGTTCCTGATCGCATTTGTTGTGTTTGGCGCCATGGCCTATTTCGGCCTGAATCTGAATCTTATGCCTGATGTCGAATTGCCGTTCGTTACTATTCAGACGGTGTATCCCGGGGCCGGTCCAAAGGAAATTGAAATACAGATCACAAAAAAAATCGAAGATGCGGTATCTACCGTGAGTAAGATTGATTATATCCGGTCGTTCTCGATGGAAGGGGTCTCGATTGTTATCATGAAATTCGAGCTTGATAAGGACGGGGATATTGCTAACCAGGAAGCAAAAGATAAGGTCAATGGGATTTTGAATGATTTGCCGCGTGATGCGAAACTTCCAATCGTAGAAAAGTTTGATATGGGCGCATTCCCGGTGATTGATCTGGTTCTTACCGGTGACATTGATCTTCGTGATTTGTATGAGATTGCGGATAAAAGGCTGAAAGACCGTTTATCCCAGGTCGCCGGTGTCGGTAATGTCAATATTACCGGAGGCGAAAAGCGGGAAATAAGAGTAGAACTGGAAAACCGGGTAGTATTTCAGAATGCTCTGTCTCTTCCGCAACTTGCCCAGATCCTGGCAGTTCATAATATGGATATACCCGGTGGAAGTTTTCAGTTGCGAAACCAGGAATACTCAGTACGTTTGAAGGGTGAATTTAGTGATCTGGAAACGATCCGGAACCTTGAAATCCCGACTGCTTTTGGTGTAAAGAAATTGGGTAAATTAGCGGATATTCGTGATACGGCAGCAAAGGTCAGGGAGCGGAGCATATATTTCAATAATGTGACTAAATTACGAGAGGATCGTGTAGTCCGGTTAAGTATAATTAAAAGCCCGGATGGCAATACGGTAGATGTGGCCAAAACAGTTAATGAAATCATTCCGCAGATAAATGAAGAATTACCGGCAGGATGCCGCTTATCTGTTGTTCGCGATGGCTCACTCTTTATTGAAAGTTCGGTCTCGGATACCCTGTCCAATATTATTCTTGGCATCATTCTGACCGGTTTGGTTCTTTTCTTTTTCCTTCACGATCTCAGATCAACAATAATAGTGGCCACAGCAATGCCATTTTCTATTATTTCAACCTTTTTATTTTTACAAATATCGGATTTTTCACTGAATATTATGACCCTTATGGGGCTTTCTACCGCGGTCGGTATTCTGGTGGCAAATTCTGTTGTCGTGTTGGAAAATATCTTTCGTCACAAACAGATGGGCAAAACGCGAACCGAGGCGGCTGATAAGGGTACATCAGAAATCGCCGTTGCGGTTATTGCATCGACAATGACAAATATTGTCGTTTTTTTACCGATTGCAGCAATGTCCAGTATGGTTGGTCAATTTTTCAGGGAGTTTGCCCTAACGGTAACCTATGCCACGATCTTTTCCATTATTGCTTCATTTACGGTAACACCAATGCTGGCATCATTGATTCTTCCTGATAAAGACACAAAGAAACATCCCATCGGGGAAAAACTGGAAGCTATGTTCCATGCCTGGGAGGAGTGGTATAGAG
>CAYULK010000224.1:0-5310 GCA_964445625.1 uncultured Calditrichota bacterium | reverse complement strand
AGATCCACTTCACTGTCTACATCCAGACCCTCCCCCTTTCATCCCCCTCCCTAATCCGAATTAGGGAGGGGGAAAGAGGGGGTGGGTTATTTATGAAAATCATTGATTAATACTGGTTCTATTGTATAAATTAAGGCCGCCAAAACTCTTCCTAAGGAATTTCATTATGAACAGAAATGCCAAGATAATTTGTACGATAGGTCCCAGTTCAAATTCAACGGAAAAAATTGCACAACTTATCGCAGCCGGTATGAATGTGGCCCGTCTCAATTTTTCGCACGGTACACATGAGGATCATAAAAATAATATTGAAAACATTCGTGCCATTTCATCGGAGATGAGTAAACCGGTTGGTATTCTTCAGGATCTTCAGGGGCCCAAAATAAGAGTTGGAAAATTTAAAAATGGTTCAATTCAATTGAATCCGGGACAGACATTTACTCTTACAACACGTGATCTGCCCGGCACAGAGGAGATCGTCAGCGTTTCTTATCCCGAATTTGCCAGGGATGTGAATCCGGGCGATTTCGTGTTACTTGATGACGGCCTGCTGAAATTGCTTGTAAAAGAAATCAAAGATCAGGATGTGGTTTGTGAAGTTGTATTCGGCGGACTTTTGTCGGATCATAAGGGATTGAATCTACCGGGTTCGATATTATCAGTTGAAGCACTCACAGACAAGGATAGAACTGATCTGAAATTCGGTTTGGAAAATAATGTAGATTTTGTTGCTCTGTCATTTGTTCAACGCCCGGATGATATCCGTGAAATAAAGAAATTAATCAGCGAAGCCGGTAAAAATACGCTTGTGGTAGCAAAAATCGAAAAACCGCAGGCAGTGGAATCAATCGATGCGATAACAGATATTACAGACATCATAATGGTCGCACGGGGTGATCTTGGTGTTGAACTGAGCGCTGAAGAAGTCCCACCAATTCAGAAAAATATCATTAATATCTGCAATAAAAAGGGGATTCCTGTGATCACTGCAACGCAGATGCTGGAGTCCATGATAGTAAATCCACGACCAACCCGGGCCGAGGCCTCTGATGTGGCAAATGCAATTCTGGACGGTACCGATGCGGTTATGTTATCCGGCGAAACCGCCACCGGGAAATACCCGGTTAAGACCGTTGAAACCATGGCCCGGATTATTGAATTAATAGAGAAAGACAGTAAAATTAAAATGGAACTGCGCAGATCCGGCAGAGATTTTGCATACGATCCGGCTCTGATTATTGGCTATAGTGTTTGTCATGCGGCTGATCTTCTTAAAAGTTCGAAGATAATCTGCCTTACACAGACCGGATCAACAGCCAGAATGATCTCGCGTTTCCGGCCTGTTGATCCGATAATCGCTGTGACACACGCTGATATGAGCCTTAGAGCAATGACATTGCTCTGGGGGGTCCAGGCATTTAAGGTCGCAGAATTTAAAGAAAATATCGACGAGGCATTTCGGGACATTGAGCAAGAACTTAAAAAAGTAGGTCTGATCAATTCCGGTGACAGAGTTATCATCACCGCCGGTTTACCGTTTTACCAACGCCGCGGCACAAATATGATGCGTATCGAAGAAGTTCCATAATAGAAACTTATTTATCGCTATCCTTTTCCAAATACCATTCTGTCGACTTTTCAAGTAATTCTTCAATCCGGTTGACCATCTTATGGGCATCGTCCAGATATCCTTCCATCAATAATGCAGACTCATATAACTGCTGTGTCACTCGCACCAGATGAGTATCATTAACGTCTTTTTTATATATTATAAGCAAGTTCCGGACTAAGGGATGATCAGGATTTATTTCCATTGTTTTCTGGGGCACGGATGCATCTTTATTCATGATCTGCATGATTTTTTGCATACTTGATGTCATGGTTCCATCCGGGCTTACCAGACAACTTGGACTATCAGTCAAACGTTTTGATTCAACGACATCATTAACCTTGTCTCCGAGAATATCTTTCAACCGTCGCAATAATTTATCAAATAATTTTTCATCTTCCTTACTAAGCTTTTCTACTTCCTTTTTATCTTCTTGATCGGAAAATTTTTCAATCGTCTCCAGGTCTGCCTGTTCAACAGATTTGAGATCATGGTCTTTAAATTTGCGCAATCCTTCCATCACAAATTCATCAATAGGGTCATAAAGATAAAGTACTTCAAGACCTTTTTTCCTGAAAATTTCAATATGAGGATTTGCCGGCATCGCATCACGGTTAGTGGAAAAAAGATAATATATTTCCTTCTGATCCGGCTTCATGCGCGTCGTATACTCCTCAAAAGAGGTCAGATCTTCTTCTTTTTCGCTATAGGATGAATTAAAACGCAGTAAACCGGAGAACTTTTCAGCATTTGCATAGTCGGTATATCCAAGTTTAAACTGACGGCCAAATTCTTTCCAGAATACATTATAATTTTCGGTGTTGTCTTTTGCCAGTTTGGCAAAATGATTTAGTATTTGTGTTAACAAATTATTTTTTATCTTATTAATCACCAGATTTTCCTGCAGTGTTTCACGCGATATATTCAGCGGAACATCTTCTGAGTCTACAACACCGCGCAGAAATTGCAGATACTCCGGAAGCAAATCTTTATTTTCATGTTGTATCAAAACCCGGTTCACATATAAATCAAGGCCATGGTCGTTTTTACCAAATTCCGCCATCTCATAATTCTTTTTTGGGATAAAAATCAGGCTGTGATATTGTACCGGGGCATCAATGCTGATATGTATTTTATCAAGCGGATCATCCGAATCAAAAGTCAGAAATTTATAGAACTCGTTATAGTCTTTATCTTTTAACTGAAATTTTGGTTCGCGCCATATCGCCTGAACATTGTTTACCTGTTCTTTCTCTACAAAGATAGGGAATGGTATAAAATTCGAGTGGCGTTTAATTATTGATTCCAGCTTCCACTTGTCTGCAAATTCTTTGGCATCCTCTTTTAGCTGAATTTCTATTTTTGTTCCGCGTGCTATTTTCTCATCAATCGCTTCGATTTTGAAAGTTCCTGTGCCCTGCGATGTCCACTGAATTGCCCGGGCATCTTTTTGGAAAGAGCGCGTTTTAATTACAACTTCTTCGGCGACCATGAAAACAGAATAAAATCCAACACCAAATTTTCCGATAATATTTGCCTGATCGCCTTTGCTTTCAGCTAATTTCTTGATAAAATCCTCTGTCCCGGATTTTGCTATTGTGCCAATATTTTTCACCAGTTCATCCTCTGTCATTCCGATTCCCGTATCAGATATGGTGAGCATATTTTTATCCTTATCAAAATCAATTTTGATTTCGAGCGGCAATTTATCGTCAGCTGCTTTTGCCCCTGTTAATGTCTCAAAGCGAAACTTTTCTAAAGCATCGGATGCATTTGAAATCAGTTCCCGCAGAAAAATTTCACGGTTAGTATATAGAGAATGAGCTAAAATACTCAAAAGCTGTTTTACTTCAGCCTTAAATTTATAGGTGTGTGTTTTTTTATCCACAATAATATAACTCCTTTGATTTTTTGATCATACGCGAATGTCGGATTTATTATTCCAATGCTTAACCTGTATTACTAATAAACTTTGCCGCTCCCGAAGGGATCCCTTTGGGACAAGACTCTAAGACACTAAGATTATTAAACTTAGCTTGAGCCTTTGCCTGCCCCACGCCTGCCGGCGGGCACGGCGCCTTCGGCGTGGAGACTTTGTGGCTATAATTTTTTTCAGGTTAGATTATAACATACATTTTTTAAAAAATCCTCAATCTATTTTAGCACGTAATTTACGGAAGATGGAATTAGTATATCAAGTTTTTAATGCCGGTGTTATGATAGGCAGTTTATTCAGAATCTCCCGCTTATAATATATCGAGAGAGAAAATCCACGTATTATCATAAATACTGTTAAAGCTAAACGCAGGATTTTTCGGTTCATTTTTCTGTATGTTTCGTCGGTTCAATTTTTAACCAGACAAATGTTAATGATATCAAAACAGGCAGAATAAGACAGATTGAAAGAAGATTATCCTGATCAAATGATGGGATTATTTTTAATGGCAGGAGTATTAATGCAAGACCGGTCAGTACAACCGAGAGCAATTTTGCTCTGGCAGAAACATCTTTCTTTCCGCGTAGAAGGCTGAAACCCTGTACTATCAATAGCACTGTTATAGGATTGCCAAGCAAAAGGTTCTCGTTCCAATAAGTCACGATATGATCGGTAAATGAACCCATCAGGAATAGTGCCAGGCCAGGTATTCCAAAGATTACACCGAATCCAATTAAAACCAATGGAAGTAATACTTTTCCAAATCTTTGTTGTTTTTTAAACAGGAAAGCAGAAATGATTAATAATCCACTAAGCAATATTCCGGTAACCAGACTAACCGGCCAGTGAACCGGCGGATCTTCAGGGACAATATAAACATCATCCGCCTCATAAAAAGTTATACTATTTGCGACCAGGTCGCGTGTCAGGCCATCTTTGTCAACATATGACAAATCAGCAATAACTCTTTCCAGCTCAGAAGGCAGGAACATGTCATCCCACTCACGGATCGGTTGATCGATAGTATCATTCATCAGGAACATTAACAGCCAGTCCATAAAATAATTGCGATGCGTGTGTCTTCTGGTGAGATCACGCAGTGTCATCCGGGCCGGCACATTTGCTACAGTATATAACCGGCCGTCGATCATCTTATCAATCAGGTCGCGCACACGGGTGGCACAATTATCGAAGTAATGATCGTACAGGTATTCCCGGTTCTGAGGCAATACATTTTCTGCCAGGAATTTTGCCATCGCCAGTTTTTTTTCAGGGGTTAAGTTCAGCGTTTGAATACGTATAGTACGGTTTAATCTCTTATAATAATTCAGTGCTAACTTTGCATCCCAGACACCGATCCAAAAGATCAATCGTCCGCGGGCAAAATTGAGTACAAAATCCTCCTGATCAAATGAGAACAGCCCGTAGTTATAAAATGAGGCTGCATTAATACGTGTATCTTCCACAACAATACCGGTATGTCCCCACCACATGGTAAGTTCATCTCCGGGATCAATGGTAACCAGTTTGATGACCAGATAATCATTCGGATTTTCCGGTACATCCCGGGCAGACAATCCGGTATGAGCAACCAATAATATTGATAGCAGGATATATTCTAATCTGAACATATTTCGTCGTCTTGATTTGATTCGAAGGGCAAAAATAAGAAAATATGTAATAGTTCAGCCCACCAAATACACGAAAGGTCACTAAAAATATATAAATTAATTATAAGACAAGTCTTTTATATTCCAACTTTGGG
>CAYULK010000223.1:0-5344 GCA_964445625.1 uncultured Calditrichota bacterium | reverse complement strand
AAAATCATTATTTACTCTGTGGAACTCAGTGTATCCTCCGTGGATCTCCGTGTAATAAAAAAATCAACATTCAATATTTAACACCTTTTATCTTTGAAATCTTTCTCGTGGAATGGCCTATTTGCCTCTGAAAACAACCCCCTAGCCCCTCCGCCAAGGGGCGGATCTTTGACTTTTCTAAGGGGGAATTTCCTTGAGCCTTTTGGCTAATTTATTATGCCTGACAAACTAACAAAACTTTATTTTATTGCCTTGTTCCTTGGGCCTTGGGCCTTGAGCCTTTACAGCCAGGACATCCGGCAATTTATGTATCTCGACGATCCTGTCTACAACCACCTTGACTACCAGATCAACAGCGGTAAAAATATTCCGGATTTTGTGCTGCAGCAGCCGTTTGATTTGTCTGTTGCGGATAGTGGCAAAAAAGGTAAAGCAGGTAAATTCTTTTCGCGTTACTGGCATCAGTTTTACCGGGATAGTGAAGTTTCCGGGCAGCTAAATGGGGCAGATGATGTCAGATATCATGATAAAATATATAATCGCTTTCGTGTTTGGGGCGGCGTTCACTTTGCGACTGATCATATTACGCTGGCAAACCGTACCTTTATCAGTCAGGATTATAAATATGATCCCAAATATGCCGGTGATTTATCCGAATCGGAGAGCTGGATTTATGGCCGGGTAAATGATGCCTATATCAATCTGAAGTATGGCGGATTTAATGTTTTTCTGGGCCGCATGCACCGCAACTGGGGACCGATTGGCGCCAACAGTCTGATTGTATCCAATAATCCCTATACCTATGATCATTTCCTGTTTTCCTACACCTATAAAATTTTACGATTCTCGCTGATTGTCTCACGCCTGGAAGATTTGAAGGCATACGAATTAAGAAAAGTTGACGGCGAAATTACCGAGATAGAAAATGCCCGCAAATATATTACCGGACATCGTCTCGATCTGAGTTTCAGTGATAAATTTCAAATTGCCCTGATGGAAATGGCCATTTATGGCGGGGAAGGGCGTGATTTTGAATTTGCTTTCCTGAATCCTATGAATTTTTATTATGGCATTCAACGCAATGACAAGAAACAGATGAGCGGCTTATGGAATATTGATATCTTTTACAAACCATGGCAACAATTGACGCTTTATACACAATTCCTGATCGATGATATTATTGTCAATAATGATCCGGGTGTGGACGACCGGGCCAGATATCCGGACCGTTTTGGACTTATGGTTTCCGCCAGAACCGGTGATTGGTTGATTCCCGGTTTAAATCTCAACCTGACTTACAACCGTATCTGGAACCGGACCTATCAATCCAAATTTACTTATGAAAACTATCATTATAGGGAACTGGGTCTGGGTTTCCCGGCGGCCGGTATGGAAGAAATAAAATTAACTATTGATTACTGGGGCATATTTCCATTTTATTTCAAGAACGAATTTATTTACGGGCAATATGGCGATGTGGAATTAACCGATATATTTCCGCTTAAGAAAGAACCGTTTCCGATTGAACCGGTAACTGAGAATATGATCAATACCTTTAGTGCCTGGTATTTTTTAAGTCCGCTTTTACGCTTCAATACAAAAATTTATTATTATAAAGAACCAAACCATTATTCCAACCGGATAAATCAGTTTAAAGGTTTTGCGGTACAGATTGGATTTGAGTTGTTCTTATCGGGCGGGGTGGCTTTGTAAGGATGCAGGCATAAAGTTGTTTCCCCTTTAAAAAAGGTCGAATATCCGGCTCTCGACAGAGGGTTAGGGGGTTGTTTTCAGAGGCAAATAGACCAAAAGGCTAAGAGGCCAAAGAAAAAAGATTTTTTATTACACGGAGATCCGCTGAGATATCATAGCGTTCTATCGAGTATCCAGAATCGAGTAACGAGAATCAAGTAACGAGTATCCAGCATCGAGTATCAAGATTACACATAGTACCTTGACTCAACAATTTTATATCCCTAAATTTATCAACTATTCAACAAGAAAATTCAAATGATTTTGGTATTTGGATTTTGAATTTTGGATTTTTTTTTCGGAGAGGTGGCCGAGTGGCTGAAGGCGCTCGCCTGCTAAGCGAGTATAGGGTTACCCCCTATCGTGGGTTCGAATCCCACCCTCTCCGCTATGCAATAGGCCATAGCTTATTGCCAATCGCCTATTGCCTACTGCAAATTCCTAATTTCTCATTACTAATTCGTAATTAAGGATCGGGGCTGTTCCAAAAGATAAAGGGGCAGCCTTTATTTTTTTATTGCATATATCTGATTAATACTTGTATAATATCTTTAAAAGCAGTTTAACCTTTACAATACATACCGCAGTCCCGATTTAATCGGGACAATCAAAAAAAAGAAATCCACGGATTGCACAGATTTGCACAGATTAAAACTAAAAAAATAATTTTTAAATGAAATCCGTGTCAATTCGTGTAATCCGTGGATAAAAGTTTTTTAGGCACTTTAGTTCACTCAAAACTTTAGTCACTTCAGTCACTTGTAACTATTGAATTACCAGGATACAATTTTGAAAAAAAATCAGACATGGAACTGGCAAATATCCAACCCGGATTACCTTGAACGAACGATCCGGCGCTGCCGCGATAAAGAAATTATTCTACCTACTTTCGATGAACAGCTAAATCCGCAAACGATTCCGCAAAAAATGCTGGAGAAACTCCCCGAAATCGATCTGCATGCACTCCATCCACTAAACCTGTTCCGGATAAACTGGTGCAATGATCCGCAAACAGGCCTGCCCGGTCAGATCAATTATCTGGAAATCCCGGCGGAGATCACAGGTATCAAAGCAAGAGTTATTGGCCTGGTGGGAAAATTCTTCCCAACCGGTGCCCATAAGGTGGGAGCAACCTATGGCTGCCTGGCACCTTACATGGTTACCGGCAGATTCAACCCCGATTACCATAAAGCAGTATGGCCGTCAACAGGTAATTACTGTCGTGGTGGTGTGTTCAACTCCGCCTTATTGGATGTCCATGCTGTGGCTATCCTGCCCGAGGAAATGAGCCGGGAACGCTTCGACTGGCTGCGTGAACGTGGTGCGGAAGTCTATGCCACTCCGGGTTGTGAAAGCAATGTCAAAGAAATATATGATAAATGTCATGAACTCGAAGCACAGAGTGATGAATATCTGATATTGAACCAGTTTGATCAGTTTGGCAATGCCGTCTGGCATTATCATATCACAGGCCCGACAATTGAACGACTCTATACAGATATTGTGCAGACCGGCCAGAGACCATCAGCGTTTGTCAGTGCCACCGGTTCGGCCGGTACTATTGCGGCCGGGGATTATCTGACCGGAATATTTCCGCGTCTTAAAGTTCTGGCGACCGAGGCGCTGCAATGTCCGACCTTGCTGATGAACGGATTTGGCGGTCACCGCATCGAGGGCATCGGCGATAAACATATTCCCTGGATTCATAATTGTAAAAATCTTGACGCGGTTTGTGCCATCGATGATGAGGATACACTGCGTCTGCTTCGGCTGTTCAATGAGCCGGCAGGCCATGACTGGTTGAAAACCCGGGGTGTAAAAACAGATGTTCTCGAAAAATTGCCCTGGCTGGGGATTTCCTCCATTGCCAATTTGTTAGCAGCAGTCAAGCTGGCAAAATATTATGAATATACTGAAAATGATATCATCTTTACTGTTTTTACCGATTCGGCAGAACTATATTTTTCGCGCCTGCAGGAAATGAAAGAACAATTTGGCGAATACACCGGTGCGACAGCAGAAATCGACTGGAACAGTGTTATCCGTAAACAGACTATCGACTATTTTAAAGAGCTGGACTATTACGACCGGAAAAAAATCCATAATCTGAAATACTTCACCTGGGTGGAACAACAGGGTAAGGAAGTGGAAGAACTTAATGACCAGTGGTATGATGAAAATTACTGGCCGGAGCGTTTCAATATCGTGCCGGTCTGGGATAAACTGATCAAAGAGTTCAATCAAAAGACCGGATTATAAAAAAATACTATTATGGCGGTTAAAATACTGCATAATGCATTAATTTGTAAACACGAAAACCAGCTTAAACTTGCCGATATTTATTTTGCTGAAAAAATCCTGGAAATCCGGATACTTCAACAAAATCCGATCCAATGGAACGAGATATCCAATACTAAAAACCATCGCAATCTTCAGAAATCTTTTGAGAAATTTGATCATCCGGCAGATGCACAAATCTTTGATGTAGACGGCCTTTTGCTTATCCCGGGTGCGCTAGATGCACATGTACACTTTAATACACCGGGTTTTGAATCTCGCGAAGATTTTGAGCATGGCTCACTGGCTGCCGCCTGTGGCGGCGTTACCACTATAATTGATATGCCCTGTACTTCAATTCCACCGGTGACCAGCACAGCAAACCTGCAAACAAAACTGAGTCATCTGAAAAACAGAAGCCTGATAGACTATGCACTTTGGGGTGGCGTGTCGGGAAATATGTTCACGGATAACCGGATTCCCGATCAGGAAATTCGCGAATTGACCGCTGCGGGTGTCGTTGGCTTTAAGACATATTTGGTATCAGGAATGTCGGATTTTAGTGCAGTAAATCCTGGTCAAATGCTGACCATTGCCGGGTTAATCCGTAAAACCGGCTTACCAATGGCCGTACATGCAGAAGATCATGATCTGGTTACCAGGCGTCAGGTGAAACTGGAGCAAGAGAAGAAAACCGATTGGCGGGCTTATTGCGAGTCCCGGGATGTTTTAGCCGAATCAGTTGCCGTAGAGCAGGTGCGGGAAATTGCTGAGCATAGCGGATGCCGGATTCATATTGTTCATTTAAGTTCACAACGCGGTGTACAAATTGTACGCGAAGCCAGAGCTGAAGAGATTCCGCTCACTGCGGAAACATGCCCGCATTATCTGATGTTTACCCAGAGTGATTTTGAACGGCCGGAAATTGCGGCATTTTTAAAAACTGCCCCGCCGGTAAAAGATAAACAAGACCGCCAGGCACTCTGGGACGGCTTACTTGATGGCACGCTCTCGTTCGTCACCACCGATCATGCGGGATGTGATCCTGCAGTCGAAAAATCAGCGGAAAATTTCTGGGAAGTTTACGGTGGGATTCCCGGAGTGGAACACCGTGTGCCATTTTTGTTCAGCGAGGGCTTTAAAAAAGGGCGGCTGACATTGCAAAAGACGATTGAGCTGCTGGCAACAAATGCTGCAAATTATTTCGGTCTTGCCCGGAAAAAAGGATCACTTACACCAGGAACAGATGCAGATTTTGTACTGATGGATCTTTGGCAGAAACAGCAGATTACCGGCACAGATATGCACAGCAAGG
>CAYULK010000222.1:0-5354 GCA_964445625.1 uncultured Calditrichota bacterium | reverse complement strand
GTGAAAATCTGTACCAATCCGTGGATTAATGTTTCTTCCACAGGGACTCCTTGGAAGTAAGGAATTAAAAAATGTATTATAAAAAAACTCAACTCTGCGTTAAATGAATATATCCAGTTTGTAAAATATTTGCTATAAATACAAAGTTATTAGCTACAATAGCATATATAATATGCAAAATTCCTGTAACAAAACTGAGATATATATCACGAAAATGTCATAATTTTACGAAAAAGTAACTGTTACTGTAAATATTTTTGCAAATTTGATACATTTTGTGATATTTTGTTCTTTTAATTACATAACGCTAATAACAGTAAGTGTCTAAAGTTAAAAGTGATCTAAAGTGACTAAAAAACTTTTATCCACTGATTAACACGGATTATTTAACCGCAATGACGCAATGGAGACGCAAAGCACGCAGGGTCTATTAATTATTTTAAAAAATATATCTAATCTTTCTTTGCGATCTTTGCCTGCCCGCCTTCGGCGTGGCGCTTTCTTCGCGTCTTAGCGTTAAAAACATCTTAACCGGGTTAGTAAAAATTTTGCTAATCTCCCAGGCGATCCGTTGGAAATAACAAAGATTTTGGCTACAATAGTAAATAACTAACGGAAACATTTTTACTTGGCATAAGTATAGATTTATATAAACCTGCTGGGTCCCGATGGGCAAACGCATTCTGAAAATATTCGTTTTTAGTATTCTTTTTATCATACTTTTATTTGCAGTGACCGCAATTCTGCATATGAAGACCAATGTTATTTCTGATGGCCTGCGTGGATTCTTAAACAGGACACTCTCCGATGTTGCCGATATCGAATATTCCTCACTCAAGGGGGATCTTTTCCAGGAAGTACACATCCGCGATTTACGGGTAAAGTTTCGAAACGGGATCATCATCGAAGCAAATAAACTGGATGTCGGGTATGATGCGTTTGCTTCTATCTCAGGTAAATTTCATTTTGATGATATTTTTATTGATTCATTAAAAGTAACCATCACTGCGCAGGAAGGAGAAACTACCTCTGACACTGCCAGGACCTATCATGATTTCCTCAAGGCGATGACTAATCCTTCCTGGTATCAGGATATGGTCGGTTCATTACCGGATGTAAAAATTGGTGAGTTGGAAATCCGTAATGCAGAGATTGAAATACCGGAAAGTGATATCACGATCGTGAAGATGTATCTGGGATTAGGTGGTTATCTAAATCCTGATCGCATTAATATTGAAATAAAAAGAATATCCGCTTTCTGGCTTGAGAAAAAACTTGATTTGCAGGATTTTGGTTGCCGGATTACGGGTAATCGTGAGCGATTGACAATAAATCAAATCCGGGTAAAATTGCCGGAATCCAGGTTATATAGTTCGATTGATGCTACTTTTTCTGAGCCGGGAAACTATATTGTTTCTCTGGAAGATGTCGAATTGGAGATGAATGATCTCTCAGGTTTTCTCAAACTCCCTGAACTGGATTCCGCACGCATCCTGCTCGATTGCCATATATTTGGTGTACCTGATAATTTTATACTGAATACAAATCTCAAAGGCTATGTCAATCAGTATCAATTCGAAGATTTTGTATTAAACGGGTCTTATGATAAAGGAAATATCAAAATTGAAAATGGGAGATTGATTGCGTCGAATAATAAATTCTTCTTTAGTGGCGAGAAGTCGCCGCATCGAAATTTTCTTTTTATCAGATTCCAGGATTTTAATATAAATGACTTCATTGAAGAGTCAATCAGAACCAACCTTAATGGTAGTTTGTACACAAACCTGAATGAACTTAGTCTTAAGCCGCTTACCGGACGTGGCAAACTTGAATTAGTAAATTCCAGTATTGACACGGTCGAAATTGATTCGCTTCGCTTCGAATTAAAAGCCGTCAGAAATAACCTGGAAATTATTGAACCTTCATTTTTGAAATTTACCAAATCCGCACGTTTTACCGTGATGGGCAATGTGGACGAGAATTACCAGGCAGACCTTCAATTGGCCACTGAAAATCTTGATTTAACTGCCCTTTCGCAGGCATTAAAAATTGACACGTTAATTGGAAGTGTGGATGCGAATTTGTTTATCACCGGCGATGTAATGGATCCGGATTTGATGGGTTATTTATGGGTGCCTCATTTTGAAAAAAATGCCATAAAATTGGATTCATTAATCCTCCAGATCAAAATTGACCGGGTGTTATCCAGCCGTCAGGGCGATGCTTATTTTTCTATGACCAACAGCCACTTCGGTCCGCTTGTTTTTAAAGAAGCCCGCTCTGATATCATTTTCGACAGCAATCTGGTTATTATTGATACTGTATTTATGGCTAACGGATCAAATTATATATCATCAAGTGGACGGGTGGCTATTATTGATGATACCGTGAAACTGGATTTGAAAAATTTCAGGATTTTTTATGAACAGTACTGGATTGATAATTCAGGTGATATTGTCATTTATTATAATCCGGAGGAGTTAAGTGTCGAACAGGCAATATTTGTCGCTCCCAATGATGGCCGGCTTGAGATAAGGGGCTACTGGGATCGGCTAATCAATGATATGCAAACCGGATTATTGATGAGAAATATGCATATCAAACCCCTGGAGCAATTTCTCGGACAAGACATTCAATTGTCCGGCGTAATTGAAGGTGATTTCTTAGTCTATGATATACTGAATGAAACAGAAATCGAGATAGAACTAAAGGCAAATGATCTACAGTTTAATAATGTTTCCCTTGGCACAGTGCAAAGTGCATTTAAATATGCAGATAAAAAATTATACTTTGAAGAATTTAACTTGCACCACGATTCCACCAGGGTAGAACTGGATGGTGATGTGGTGCTAGAAATCGGAGGTGATGGTCAGGAATCCGGTGTGGAACTTTTTGAGAAAAGCCAGGCTGATATGAAACTTACGTGGGAAAATCTGGATATTAGTAATTATGCGCCTCTTTTTAAAATGTCACGGCCATTGACAGGTGTAATCAATGGTGAAGTAAATCTCTCAGGTTCATTGCAAGATCCCCGGGGTCAGATAAAGATTTCAGGCGATGCTATTTCCTATGATAAATTTTATGCGGATTCAGCAAATGCAGTGATACGGTTTGACCGGGATTATATTCATCTTGATAACCTGACTGCTGATTTGAATGGTACACTCTTTCATGTTTCCGGCAGACAAAAGGTAAGTCTCGATTTGTCGGATTTGGATACAAATCTTATTCATATGCCGCTCGAACTTAATATCCGGAGCGAGGACGACTCACTCGAATTTATTGGATTTCTTACCGACCAGATTGAGCGGGTACACGGGCCCTTTAATCTTGATCTTAAAATGCTGGGAACACCGGCAAATCTGAGACTTGATTCGGGCAGTATACAATTAAATGGAGGAATAATTGAATTAAGCCGTGTAAAAAATCCGATTACTGATGTCTATCTTGACGCGGAAATAGCGGATGGTGTCATGACGATTGAAGAGTTTTCCGGTTTTTCAGAAGTGGAGCAGAGTTTTATGGATCGTGTATTCAACATATTCAATCCCATCTTGCAATTGTTGGGATTCACTCCGGCTGCAAATGGGGTCATAGACGGTTCCGGGACGATTGTTCTGCGGGATTTGGCTCATCCGGTAGTAGATTTGTCGTTCGTAATGAATCAATTCTATATAGATTATTTTGTGGAAAATACCCGGCTCATCCTCAGTTCCAATAATTTACATATTTTTGGCCGGGATACTCTAATGGTGACCGGTGATATCGAACTATCCGGTAAATATATACCAGATCTTGATAATCTGAAAAAAAATATATATTTGAGTCGTAAGGATTTAAAATCTGCCGGCCGTGAATTGGGTTATGATCTTAATATTTCCATGCCGGGAAATTTTGTAATTACCAGTTCCACTTTTGATTTTGCCAATAATTTTAAATTTGAGATTCTGGGTGAATTGCATGTTTCTCAGACTCCTGGTAGTAATAATATTGAAATCCTCGGTCCGCTTGAAATTAACTCAGGAAATTATGGATCCTGGGGCCAGGATTTTGAAATCCAGTCCGGGCTGATCATATTCAGTGATCCCAAGGTTATTAATCCGGATCTGGATATCCTTGCAGAGAAGTCCGGTCGCGGTTTGTTTTTTGAATTGAGTATCCGGGGAAATCTTGAAAAACAGCTAATTGATTTACAGGTTCGGGATGAAAATAATCAGTATTTGAACTATACCATGTCGGATAAAATTACATTAATCAGTCTGGGAGCCACATCGGATGAATTAAGTGGTGCCAGTCTTGCTTCCGCGGGAGAAGACGTGATAAAAACCTCTGTTGAGACCGCATTTTCCAGGGGGGCGGAATCCATTACCGGACTGGATAAAGTATCGATCGACATGCAGGAGAGCATGGTCGATCTCCAATCAATGAAACTGAACAACGGGTTAAAGGATGCATCCTTATCACTCGGCAAGTATATATATAGTAATTTGTATCTCGAATATACCAGTAAAATGGGCGGTGGTACCGTCCCAACCCCGAAATTGAGCTGGGAACCGGGAAATCAGATTGGACTGAAATACAGAATTAACAAAAGCTGGTCAGTCAACAGTGATTATTCCAGAACTCAGCGCGGAAATAATCTGATACAGATCTCATTGTCCTGGAAAACAACATTTTAATCAAAGCAGGAAACAGCAATCCGGTGAAATTCAGAGTTCGCATATTTCTTTACCTCTTAGCTGGAATCTTTATACAGAACGCTTCCCTAGTCGCACAGGAGTTTGAAGTTGAGAGTCTTGAATTTATCGGTATTAATGCGCTGAAAAGCGAGGATCTCCAGGAAATAACTCATAGCGAAGTTGGAGATGATTTTGATGCCCGACTGGTAAAACTGGATAAAATACTTCTGACAAATTATTACCGGTCACTGGGGTTTCTTATAGTCCAGGTTTATGACAGCCTTGTAATTCGTCGTACGCAGAAAAAGGTTGAAATTTATTATCATATAGTGGAAGGACTACGTTATAAGACAGGAGATATCCGGATCACCGGAAATATCATCTTCTCAAAAGAACAATTATTGAAAAGTTTCTCTGACAGCCCTCTGGGAATGCCATTTAATGAATCAAATATTGATAATGCCAAACGTAATGTTGAAAATCAATATTACAATCGCGGGAAGCCATTTGTTGAATTGAATCTTGATTATGAGTTTTATCAGGATTCGCTTGTTCTTATAAAACTGGATATTAACGAAGGGCATGCGGTATACATTAAAGATATTAAATATATCGGTCTGGAACATGTTCAGGAGTTTATCATCCGCAGAGAACTGGAATTTCAAAAGGGTGATT
>CAYULK010000221.1:0-5403 GCA_964445625.1 uncultured Calditrichota bacterium | reverse complement strand
CAATTTCGCCGGATCATAATTCGGATTTATGGCAAGAGATTTTTGAAATGATGATTGAGCTTTATCATAATCTTCGTTTAAAAATTGCATATATCCCAGATTATTGAATGCTTCATAATAAGTTGAATCCAGCTTTGTCGCAATTTCAAACTGTTGTATCGCTTTATCATACTCTTCCGTTTTATGATATGCAATACCCTTGAAATTATGAATTTCCGCATCACCCGGAATCAGTTCTATGGCCTCTCGCCATGCGTCAATAGCCTCAGAGTAATTTTCGTTTTGGTAAAAACTTACTCCGTCGCTGACATAATTTTCTGCAGTGGCTCTGACTTCAGGCGCAATTTCTGCTTCAGCTGAAATCGGTTTATCTTCCATCTCAGTTTTTTTTGTAGCTACAGTCGAACATGAGATTATTAACATAACGAGGCAAGCAGTTATAACTAAGCGTATCATAAAATCCCCTCCTTTGAGTATATTCCTCTAAATATGTATGTAACCGGGCCTTCAAGATAAATATCGTTAAAATTTTTTAAAATAGAAATAAATAATTTTCCACCACGCGTAATTACTTCAACATCAGAGTCGATATTCAGATTCTCAGATGTATAACTTATGGCACAAGCTGTCGCGCCACTACCACATGAAAGAGTTTCAGCATCCACACCCCGTTCAAAAGTGCGCAAACGAAGAGATAAGTTATTTGTATCATCACTCTTCTGGACAAAGTTGATATTGGTTCCCTCGGGCTGATAATACGGATGAAAGCGAAGTGCTGTCCCCAAATCATCGATTGGAATTTTATCAATATCCCGGCATTCCAAAACCAGATGAGGTACGCCTGTATTAACAAATTTCTTGAAATATACTTGATCCGGGAGTATGAAATCAACAGGAAATGTTCTGGAATCGTGTCCGCGTTGCCAAAGAACCTGAATGCGAATACTTTCCTCGCCGGATATTTTTGCCTTATGTACGCCATCTCCGGCTTCAAAAGTAAACTCTTTTTCTATCAGATTTAACTTATGAGCCAGATAACAGATACAGCGACTACCATTGACACACATTTCGGCCTCATAACCATCTGAATTAAAAAACCGCATACGGAATTTTGCCACCTTTGACCTTTCGATTGCTAAAAATCCATCCGCACCGATCCCGGTATGAAACGCACAGATATTCCTGATAAAGTCTGATGCCCAGTGATGATGTGCACCGTTCCAGTTGTTTACAACAATAAAATCGTTCCCGGTACCATGTAGTTTATGAAATTCCATTGTTCTATTCATTAACATCAGGATAATTTATCTTTATTCCGCTAAATTCCCAACGCTTTCTGACTTTAATCGTATCAGGATTTATAAAAACAGGCTCAGAATATTTAAACGGAAACAGTGTACCATATGAATACGAATTATTCTTATCCAGATCATTAAATCCACCAATTTGATATTCACCGGCCGTAAGCCATTGCACGAAGAAAGTATTATTCTTGTCAACACGAAATAGCACCGATTCTTTATTTCCTCTGACTGGATATATCTCGATAAATCCATCTTCAAGCTGCACCGAATCCAGGTTGGTGGTGCCCGATAATGAACCGAACTCATCCGAGGAAATCATAAAAAACGTATGGTGAATCAGAGAATCCGCCAAAGCGGTATTAAAGAGTGATGTAATCCCACCCATATTAATGCTAAACTTGTATTGTTGATCGGGTAAAAATGTCATAGTAGGAATAAAAGAGCAATTTATCAGATCTTCAAAATGCCATATCCCTTTCATCGTATCGCCCTTCTCATCAAGACAAAAAAAGGAACTCTGTAGTGACAGAGTATCAATGGGAACAGAAAACTTTATTTCGATTCGTGCAGGATAAATTACATTAATTGCGCTATCCCTGGGCATAACACTGAGCAACTCAAATCGAGTTGTATCTATATTTCCTGATCCGCTGAAATCAACTGTTTGATGAGCATAAAATACATTTCCATCAAGATCTTCAACTTCACTTGTCTGGATACGATATCCCCGTTCCGGTTCCTGCTCTGTAGTATACGCATACATCTGACTCAGATTCTCTGAATTTTGTATCAAAGATTTGATGCTAAGGACACTTAAACTCAGTGTATCGATAATCTGAATATGCCTGGGATGCCGTACAGGCTCACTAAAACGCAATAACACTTTATTGTTAAACAGCGACCTGGCACCGGTCATCATCGGCGGCACTGTATCAATTTGTGTGACCCTGAAATTCAGATCGTGTTCCTGGATTTTTGCAGAGTCCAGGTGCGAATCCCGAAACGGAATACCTATCCTTTCATAATTTGCATCCAGCAGCAGATTTCTGTTTTGATCTTCAATCACAAATATTCTGTATGAGGCAAGCGGGAGGTATTGCATCATAAACTGTCCGTTTTCGGATGGTTGTGTCAGAAAATCCGCCCTATTTATTGTCGGATTCAATGAGTCGGGATCATCAATATGATAGGCATAAATATAAAAAATATCTTTGGCAGTTATCCCATATACCTGACCGGAAAGTTGCCCTCTGTCAAGATGGGCGCCGGTTGAAAAAGCAAGCTGGAATGAGTTGTTCATCCTGTTTTTTCTGGCATCCATTGCACCTGTTCCAATTGTTATCAGGTATGTACGGTCACTATCCAGCTCATGTTTTAATTTAAGAGATAATTGCTCACCACCCGACCAGTCAATATCATATTCCATTGGGGGTGAAGTAAAAATCGAGTTTGCTACGGATGTTTCGTCCATGCGTTCATCGAAATGTATATCAATTTTTGCAATTTGATCAATATTCAGAGAATCTGGTTGTGGAAAAGTGAATACTATCTCAGGGGGTGTTTTATCTACAGGTCCACCACCCGGTCTGCCCCGGGAGGCACAACCAATGTGTTGCAGTAGCCAAAACGCTGTAAAACCGGCTATTAGTAGTCGGGATACGGAATTCATTTATACAAAATTATCGTAAAAATACCAAAATCCCAAATTTATTTTAGGTAGAAAATTAAGCAGAAATCGTGGACTTTTATTACAGAGCTGCGCTATGAATAGATCAAGCTAAACAAAAAAACCGTCTGAGATCGTCAGACGGTTCTGAATGTACCATTATTTTTCTGCAATACGAGCTGCTTTACCACGTAATTTTTTAAGATAGTACAATTTCGCCCTGCGAACCCGGCCAACCTTTCGGTTTTCAATTTTTGCAATACGTGGTGAATGGAGTGGAAATATTCTTTCTACACCCACACCATTAGATACTTTATGAACTGTAAAAGTCTCATGTATCCCGCTGCCTTTGCGGCTAATGCAAACACCTTCAAATATCTGGATACGCTCTTTTTCACCTTCAATTACCCGCGCATGGACCCGCAGCGTATCTCCAGGTTTGAAATCCGGTATCTCACTATTCAATTGATTCGCAGTTATTGTATTTATTAGATCCATTTTAGTCACCTGTTTTATTTTTTATTTCTCTTATATAATTTTCGTACAAATCCGGGCGATTCTTTTTTGTAATTGTCTCTTTTTCCTGTTGTCGCCAGGAATTTATTTTATTGTGATCACCTGAAAGCAAAACCGGCGGAACTTCTTCGCCCCGGAATTTTTCGGGACGTGTATAATAGTTGCAGTCCAGCAAGCCGTCACTAAATGAATCTGACCAGGCTGAATCAATATCGCTAATGGCTCCGGGAATAAGACGAACGATACTATCGATAATTACCAGTGCGGCCAGTTCTCCCCCCGTAATCACAAAATCGCCGATAGAGATTTCTTCTAGCGGAAAGAATTTTTTTATACGCTCATCGACACCCTTATAGCGGGTGCAGATGAGAATTATATGTTCTTCCAGACTTAACTTTGTTACATACGATTGATTCAGCACTTTGCCACGCGGAGATGTCAGAAGCATCCGGATTTTATCAGTTCCGGAGTGAGTAATTTCGTCCAGACACCGGTACAGTGGCTCAACCTTGAATACCATTCCGGCGCCTCCGCCATACGGAGTATCATCAATGGTCTTATGTTTGTCTGAAGTCCATTTACGTAAATCATGGACACGAATATCCACCACTTTTGATTGAACCGCTCGCTTAATGATACTTTCATTCAGTGGCGGATTAACAATAGCCGGAAATCCCGTGATCACATCAATAATCATTTCAATGAACTACCCGAGCAATCCGTCAAGAACATGAATGGTAATCTGCTTTGCCTGGATATCAACTTTTTGTATCACATCAGCAATCGCAGGAATCAAATATTCATGCCCTTTCTGGTTTTTAACAAGATAGATATCATTACTACTATTCTGAATGATATCACTTATCTCTCCAATTATCAGGCCGTCTTCCGAAATAATCTGACAGCCGATCAAATCATGTACGAAATACTCTCCATCGTCAAGATCAATTAACTGATCCTCTGAAATCAGTATTTCTTTCCCACGCAGCAATTCTGCATCATTACGGGAATCTATTTGTGCCAGCTTTAGAAAAACAAAACTATTCGAAATTCTGATATTTTCAATCGAATATGTTTGTAAATTTTTCAATCTAATATATACTTTTTCGAGATCGTTAAACCGTTCAGGATCCGGCGAAACGGGTTTTACTTTTACCTCGCCCTTAATGCCCTGAGGTTTAACGATAATCCCGATCAGATACATTCCTATTCAAGAATCTCCAGCACGGCCCTTTTGCCTGCTTTAGCTGAAGCTGCGCCCAGCAGGGTGCGGATAGATTTGGCAGTTTGACCATGTTTTCCAATAACCTTGCCCAGATCGCCATCACCAACTCTCAATTCATAAACGGTGACACGCTCGCCATCGACTTCAGTAACCTGTACTTCATCTGGCTTATCAACCAAATGCTTTGCAATGTACTCAACAAATTCTTTCATCTCATTTCCTCCTCAAGTAGAACTAATGTGTACAGTTATTGCTGATCAATTTTCATTATTGGTTACTTTTTTTCTTCTTCGGATTTTTCAGACGATTCTTCTGCTGCATCAGGCTTTTCGTCTTTATCTTTTTCAGCAACCGGTTCGGCTTCGGCCGGAGTATCTTCCTGAGTATCAGCTGCCTTTTTTCCTTTTGCCTTTTCCGCCTTTTCTTCCGCAGGTTTGACTTCAGCCGCGACTTCTTCGGCAGGCTGTGCTACCGGTTCTTCTTCAGTTTTTTTGGCAGCTTCCCCGGTTGATGCTTCTTTATCAGCAGCCGGCGGCTCAGTGGCCTCTTCAGATTTTGCCACTGCTGCTGTTTTTGCTTCCTCAGCTGCCGGTTCATCTTCAGCTTTTTCTGCTGTCTCCGCGGTTGATGCCTCTTCATCAGCAGCCGGCGGCTCAGTGGCCTCTTCAGATTTTGCCACTGCTGCTGTTTTT
>CAYULK010000220.1:0-5493 GCA_964445625.1 uncultured Calditrichota bacterium | reverse complement strand
TGAATATGACTAATATTATAAAAATATGGAAAAAACATTATTAAGACTTTTTATTATTATGGTTGTATGGATACCTGCTTGTGTATTGACCTGAAAGGGAAAGAAATGAATCAAGAAAAATGGGATAGCAGTAATATTGAAGATCAAAAGGGCCGCGTCATCATAGTAACCGGCTCAAGCAGTGGAATCGGCTATGAAACCGCTCGCGTGCTGGCCAACAAGAATGCCGAAGTCATCATTGCCGTGCGCAACAGACAAAAAGGTGATTCTGCTGTTGAAAAAATAAAATTGCAGAACAAGGATGCAAATGTACAGGTAATGCTGCTAGATCTTGCCAGTTTTGAGTCTGTTAAAAAATTTGCTGCTGAATTTAAAAAGAACTATACAAGGCTGGATTTACTGATCAATAATGCCGGGGTAATGATGCCGCCCTATTCCAAAACGCGGGACGGGTTTGAACTACAGTTCGGAACAAATCATCTGGGACATTTTGTTCTGACCGGCCAACTGATTGATCTGCTTAAAAATACACCTGATAGCAGAGTTGTTAATGTCAGCAGCAATGCACATAAAAGCGGTAAAATCAATTTTGAAGATTTGAACTGGGAAAATCGCAAATATAAAAAATGGTCTTCCTATGGTGCTAGTAAAATTGCCAATATTTATTTTACCTATGAATTAGGCCGGAGAATTGGTAAAATTGACAAAAATCCGGTAGTCACCGCAGCGCATCCCGGATGGACCGCTACCGATTTACAAAGACATATCGGATTTATGGAGTTCCTGAACAGCTTTTTCGCCCAGAATATCGCCATGGGATCTCTGCCCACTCTGTATGCTGCTGTTGGACCTAATGTGAAAAGCGGCGATTATTTTGGCCCCTCCGGATTTTTGGAAATGAAGGGTTATCCCCAAAAAGTTGAAACAAATAAATTATCAAAAGATGAAAAGATTGCGGCAAAACTTTGGGATATCTCGGAAGAATTAACAGGCACTAAATTTAGTTTGAATTAAATAATAAGTACATAATTTATTTATTAAGGCAGTGGTAAAAGTTATTGGTCCTGAAGGGAATATAAGACGAAACCACAGAATAACCAGAGTGGGAGAACCGGTTAAATATGCTTAAGTCGTATAGGTTGTCTTACCCTTGGAAATTGGATTTGAGTGTTGGGTATTGGATATTGAAAGGGGGATTTTTATGAAAATTCGCTCAATAATACTAGGATCCACCGGAATGGTAGGCGAGGGCGTGTTACATGAATGTCTCAAATCTCCCGGTGTGGAATCCGTACTGGTAATAAACCGCAAACCCTGTGGTATGGAACATGAAAAACTGACTGAAATTATTCATCCGGATTTTCACGATTTCTCTTCAATTAAAGATCAGCTCTCCGGATATAATGCTTGTTATTTCTGTATGGGGGTCTCATCACTGGGCATGAAGGAAGCCGATTACAGCCGGGTCACAAATGATCTCACATTGCATGTCGCCAATACGCTTGTTAAAATTAATCCGGAAATGACATTTTGTTATGTGTCGGGAGCCGGCACGGATAGCAGTGAGCAGGGGCGCAGCATGTGGGCACGGGTCAAAGGTAAAACGGAAAATGATCTGCTGAAACTACCATTTAAAGCAGCATATATGTTCCGCCCTGGTTATATTCAACCGATCAAAGGGTTGAAAAATACCTATAAATTCTACAAGGTGCTTGGGCTGTTTTATCCGGTCTGGAAAACCCTATTTCCCAAATATGTTTGTACTCTGGAAAACCTGGGATTAACGATGATCAATGTTGTCTTGTACGGATCGGATAAACATATTCTGGAAAATGCAGACATCAGACGTTTGGCAAAAATTACATAAATTCTTAAGACAGTTATCTTTAAATTTTATTCTTTTTCGCCGGATAAATTATCGGAAAAGTAGATTCAGATGAATGACCCACACCCTCTTTCCAGGTCTTGGGAGATAAAAAGAAGATTGGTAGTTTACTTATAGATTAAGATTACCCCAGGATTAATCCTTGGGTAATAAACCAGGGTACTGCATTGAAAACCCGACAATTCCATTTCGCCCTTTAACCACTATGTAGGCTGGGGAAAGGAATGGCTTCGCCAAAGGGGAATTGTCAATGCACTATTTCTGTGTGAGGCTAAAGAAAAAAAAGTCGGAGCAAACGTGAAATATTCCGGACAATTTCTTATATTTAAATCAGACACATTAACTGAATTTGAAATAGAACACTGAGAAGGAAATCTGATATGAATTTTACATATTTGGATCTGACGATTTTTATTGCTTACCTCATTTTAATTGTGAGTCTTGGTTTATGGGTTTCCCGTGAGAAAGAAGGTCACCAGAAAAATGCCGAGGATTATTTTTTAGCCGGTAAAACTCTTCCCTGGTGGGCTATTGGCGCCTCTCTCATCGCAGCAAATATTTCGGCTGAACAATTTATCGGGATGTCCGGTTCTGGTTTCGCAATTGGTTTGGCAATTGCCTCATATGAGTGGATGGCTGCGATTACATTGATTATTGTCGCGAAGTTCTTTATGCCGATATTTATTGAAAAGAAACTTTATACTATTCCGGAGTTTATAGAACAACGTTTTAATACCAACCTTAAAACGATCTTAGCGGTATTCTGGATTGCACTTTTCATTTTCGTCAACCTGACTTCAGTATTGTTTCTGGGAGCCAAAGCGGTGGATACGATTATCGGAAGCGGAGATGGCAGTCTGATTGTCTATACAATCATCGGTTTGGGGCTTATTGCTGTGGCATACTCTCTATACGGGGGTCTTGCTGCTGTTGCCTGGACTGATGTCATCCAGGTGGCGGTACTGATCATAGGTGGATTGATTACCACCATACTTGCGCTACAGGCGGTTACACCGGATGGTGGTATTATTACAGGTCTGAACCACATTTATGAACATGCGGGTGAGAAGTTCCATATGATTCTTAGCCGCGATAATCCCGAGTTTTTTAATCTTCCGGGAATTGCTGTTCTGATTGGTGGTATGTGGGTAGCCAATCTGTACTATTGGGGTTTTAATCAATACATTATTCAACGTGCCCTGGCGGCTAAATCGCTGGGTGAAGCACAAAAGGGTTTGGTGTTTGCTGCATTTCTTAAACTCATAATTCCACTGATAGTCGTTATTCCGGGCATAATTGCATTTGTCATGTTCACGCAACCGGAGGGTACAGCGATTATCCCGGGTGTCCAGGAGGCATTTGCCAAGGCTGATGGTAGTATTAATTATGATAAGGCATATCCCTGGCTAATCAGTGTGTTTGTACCGACCGGCCTGAAAGGCATTGTAATTGCAGCGCTTGTGGCCGCTATTGTTTCCTCCCTGGCCTCAATGCTCAATTCGACTTCAACAATTTTTACCATGGATATTTATAAACCGTATATTAACCGCAATGCATCTGACAAACAGATCGTAAGAACCGGCCGTGTAACAGCAGTAGCTGCATTGTTGATAGCCGGTTTTCTGGCCCCTTTTCTGGGAAATATTCCCCAAATGTTTCAGTATATCCAGGAATACACCGGACTGGTTAGCCCTGGGATTCTTGCTGTGTTTTTGATGGGGTTGTTCTGGAAAAAATCCACCAGCAGCGGTGCCATTATTGGAGTGATTGCTTCGATACTAGTTGCACTAGTATTGAAAATTCCAGCCATTGATCTGCCCTGGATGGATCAGATGTTTTATACTACGCTAATAACTATGGCTATAATTGCTGGTGTTAGTATGAATTTTTCAAAAGAAGATGATGACCCAAAAGGTATCAGCACGACTGCTGCCACATTTAATACCAGTGCAGTATTTAATATTGGTGCTTACACCATTATTATAATTCTGGCAATACTCTACACAGTTTTTTGGTAAAACCAGATTGGATTAGAGAGGGCCTGATGATTACTATCCGTAGTAATCTCGGCCCTTAAATATCCGGTTTCTGTATTTGGTGTAAAATCAATCTCCCCAAGATATTCATATTCCGGTAAATTTTTATTCGTAAAATTGATTATCTCAGCCCGTGTTTTGTAATCACCATAAAATATAGTGAGAGACTTTAATTTCCCAAATTCCCGGCTGGATTGTACATGTATCCGTAGTTTTTCCGGTTTTGCGATATGGACACCTGTGTGTTTCCAATCAGTTTCTTTGTTTTTGGCTAAAAATTGTATCGCAGGGCCATTGCTCATATAACAATTTCCCGCAGCCATCGCTGCTAATATTTTTTCTTTTGACCCGGACTTAACTCCATATACGCCGGTAAACCACTTTCCGAATAAATGCTCATAATTTTCACGCACCGTAAAAAACGGAAATCCCACCTGACGGAAACGGGCGAAATTACCATGTGCGTCATTACCGGCAATACCTGTGATCCGGTACTCCCGCAATAAAAGCCGAATCCATTCCTTCTTTGCCCGCTCGGTCTGGTCAGCAAATGTACCATTGAATAACTGCAGACCGTGAATGTGCTTATTAGTGCAATCGGTATCTGTCCAGTGGTCTCTGCCGATAAAAAGTCTCTGTAAATAAGGGGACTCTTCAAACGGATGTGCCGCAAATATATATGCTCCTTTTCCAACCAGTGCGGTCAATTCTTCAAGCGATAATTCTGATTTCCGGCGGAACCACTTTTCCGCACTATCACCGGAACCCGGGAAAAATTCAGGTGAATTATAAACCAGGCAGTGCACATTCCGTCCAATGTGATTCCGGATAGATATTTCCTCTCCGGGAATAACAACGAAATTATTTCTTTGAGAATTATATTCATCAACCTCATAAAGAAAATTGTGCCATTTCTTTAGCTCCGGGTCATTAACCAGATAATTGTCGGGCATATCATCCAGGTCATAAGAATGATCGGTGGCACAATAAAAATCGAGTCCCATAGCCTCGGCCAACCGGGCTGTTCCCCCAACCGAAGCACCGAACTCCACCTGATCTGAGGTAAAATTGGTATGTGCGTGAGATTCGCCCAGTACTGCATCATCGATCCGGGGTAATGGTTCGTCAGAGATGAACAAAGGCAACGGGGCATGGGATGTACCACGGTAATTGTCGTTTACACAGAAACGGGAGTTTCCTTTAACACTATATTTGATTTTAATATTAATCGCATTGGCACCCGGTGACATTTTTAATGTATCAATGTCAAATATATATTCCTGATAGGAGGTCGTGATCTGTCTTTCCGGCTTTTGCGTTTTAATCACAGATTTATTACACAAAACCTCAATTGATTCTAACCTGACCGGATATTTATCGGCATCCTTGATAATGATCATAACCGGAAGAGCGTTGCCATGCAGAATACGGGAAGGAATGTCGGCAACAATTTCGGGTTCGGATTTTCTCAACCAGCTGAAAAAACACCTGAACCTATAATGAGTTTCCGCATACAGGAAAATATAGAAGAGTGACAAATAAATAAATTTATCCGGCATTATCGCATTCTCC
>CAYULK010000219.1:0-5513 GCA_964445625.1 uncultured Calditrichota bacterium | reverse complement strand
TTAAATGCGGGGGCAGTTCTATATCCGCCACTTTGGATATACCCTCCCTTATAATCAAACTGGAATAAGATTTCGATAAATTCAGTATCCGTTAGTTGCGAAAAATAATTTCGCGAAAATTTTACATATTCCTCTATTCTCTCTTTATCTTTGTGTGCATCCTTATCATACCATTCAAAAAACCTGTCTAGTAAATATATTATATCCTCATGTGTAAAATCGTGATCGATTTCATCGGCAGATGTATCATTTTCACCTTCTGCACTTGAAAGGTAATCTTCGATATCAGCCTTAAATTCATCAATACAATTATTATAGACGGAAAGTATCCTTTCTAAGTCTGACACTAACTCAGATTCATTTAAACCATCTTTATTATATTTTTTTTGAGGGTAACCATCGGGATTATAGTCTTTGAAGTCAGGCAGGGACACTTTTGCTCTCTTAGCAAAGTATTTAACAAGCTCCTCATCAGGTTCGTTCTCATCTGCATCTCCGATACTCAAAAAGCACTCACCCCTTTTTAAATTAAAGTGATATACTGGATAAATGCCTTTACTCGTTTTATGTCCCGGTGAAAGAAAACTAATATACGGTGATAAGGGCATTACTGCCTGACCACCGAGTGGTTTTATTTCACAGTTATATTTATCTGCAAATGGTTTTAATTCATTTAAAATTTTCTGTTTTAGATTTTTAAAGAAAGGATTTGAAGTTTTATCATCTTTTTCGCGCTCAGATTGATAGCTTGATAGAATATCGAGGAAAATTTCTTTTATAGGCATAGCACCCCATTTTATGAAGAAAGAAACATCATACTTATTAAGACCGCATTAGTAATACTCCTTTATATAGGCATAAGCACGCTCAAAGAGCATTTGATCTTTGTGTAATTTATATTTTAGCAATGCTTTTCTTAATGCTTTTTGTACTTCACGTTCACCCGCGTTGGTCTCTTGCCATCCAGGGAATCGAACCAGTTTCACAATTTCATCAATATCATTAACAATGCGTTCAACAACAGCAGGTGTTTTTTCGGTTTTCATTTCAAGAAACAATTCGGTTAGTGCTGCTTTTGCTGATTTCTGTTCCAGTATTGTGAGAATTTCTTTTTCTGCCTGTATGGTTTCTTTAGCAAGTTTACATAGCTCTTTTACAAATTCAATGCTGGAGATCAGCCCCTTTTCAGCACGATCCCTTAATTCTTCCAATCTCTCGCTAAGTTTTTTAAATTTTGGATGTCCGGCAAATTTCTTAAAACGGATTAGCAAAATTTTTTCAAGTTTCTTAGCATTCTTGGAATTGGGATTATTAAAAATATCATCGATAACTTCTGCATCAAGAACATATTCTTCCAAATCATCATGAATACCCTCTACATGTATATTCTCATGAATCAGTTTTGTGGTTTTAGCTCCAAGGGTATGCCAGAGTAATTTACCCACATTATCTATTGGTGGTTTTACAGATTGATACACCTCGGTGAGCCAACGATATTCTTTCTGATATTGATCCAGGATTCTGTCCGGGGAAAGTGATTCCCAAAGTTTGGTAAGTACCGAAAAATCTTTGGCAAAAGCATCCCGCTTTTCATCTGTATTAATACAATTCTGCGCTGCTTCCAAACCCTCAAATCCGGCCAAATTTCTATCTACACCAGGAAAATGATTGAGACAATTTTGCATATGTTGTGGTAATTGTTCTCTTAATTCCTTTAGATTAGTAATAACTTTTTTTACACTATCATCATCAAATTGTAAAGCTTCCGCCACATCATCAAATATACCGAAGTAATCAACAATACAACCAAAATACTTATCAGCATGTAAACGGTTTGTACGACAGATAGCCTGCAGTAAAGTATGATCCTTTAGCGATTTATCCAGATACATGGTTTGCAATATTGATGAATCAAATCCTGTCAATAATTTTGCAGTGACGATGATAAATTTTAACGGTGAATTGGGATCATTGTACTTTTCGATCACTTTATCCTGCGTGTCCTTATCCATACCCCATTTTTGTTTGAATTCAAGCTCATCATTGGCGCTGGTTGACATGACTGCCACGCTGGCATCTTCATCGATCAGTTTGTCCAGTTCTTCCTTGTACTGCACACAGGCGAAACGATCCGGGGTGACAATGAGACCTTTTAAACCATGCGGTTCAACTTTATCCTGAAAATGCTTGACAATATCTTCAACTATCTCAGATACACGCTCCGGCGATTTTAGGAATGCAGACATTTTTGCTGCTCTTCTACTCAGAGCGTCTGCTTCCTCATCGTTCAGCTGCATTTCATCTTTAAGTTCTTTAAACAGTTTATCAATGGTTTCCTTATCCACGTGCATATCCACCAGCCGCGGTTCAAAATGCAGCGGGAGTGTGGCTTTATCGCGTAGCGAATTCTGGAAAGTGTACCGCGACATATACCCGCCGACATCCTCTTCTGAACCAAAAGCCCAGAAGGTATTTTTGTCGGCTTTATTTACTGGAGTGCCGGTCAATCCAAATAGAAAGGCATTAGGCAAAGCCGCTCGCATCATACGCCCCAGATCACCTTCCTGGGTGCGGTGAGCTTCATCTACCATGACAATGATATTATCTCGTGAATTCATATTTGGATAGGCATCGCGGAATTTGTGAATAGTAGTAATAATAATCTTACGTGTATCTCTTTCCAAAAGAGTATGTAGTTCCTTGATACTGTCGGTCGTAACAACATTAGGCACATCTGAGGCATTAAAGGTACTACTGATCTGTGTATCCAGATCGGTACGGTCTACCAGGATGAGTACAGTGGGACTCTTCAATTCTGCCATTCTGCGTAATTTTTGCGCCGCAAAGACCATAAGCAATGATTTTCCTGATCCCTGAAAATGCCAGATTAATCCTTTTTTAATGCGACCCTCTCTAACCCGCTCAACAATCAGATTTGCTCCTTCATATTGCTGGTAGCGACAAATAATCTTGATTCGCCTTTTCTTTTTGTCTGATGAGTATACTGCAAAATGTTGCAATATATCTAAGAGACGAATTGGATTTAACAGATCTGTGAGTTCTTTCCCGACTTCTCCCAGCCCCATTTGGCTAATCCATCTATCTTCTTCGCTTTCGTTCCGCCAGGGTGACCAAAAATCTAACGGTGTCCTAACTGCACCGTAGAACAATTCTTTTCCTTCAGTGGCGAAGGAAAGAATATTAGGTACAAATAACTGCGGCACCGCATTTTCGTAAATATTATGAATTTCATGGGCGCCATCCAGCCAGGAAACAGACGGTCGGATTAGTGTTTTAGCTTCACCAACCACTATGGGTATACCGTTGATCAACATAACGATATCCGGGATTTTGGTTTCGCGGGCATGGACGCGATATTGATTCGTGATGACAAAGGAATTGTTTTTCAGATCGTCAAAATCGATCAGCCGTACCGGTACATGACGGTTGTTTTCGCCGAAAGGCATGGTCTTATCGCCGGTCAGCCATTTGGCAAATTCCTCGTTGGCACGCACAAGGCCACTCTGACTGACCGAAATAAGGATGGCACGCAGTTTATAAATGACCTCGTTGGCGCGTTCCGGTTTGGCAGCGATTTCCGGATTGATGCGAACCAGCGCCTCACGCAGATCGGATTCCACCAGTACTTCATTAACACCCCGATTCAGGTCTGACGCCGGTTTATACTTCCACTGCCCGGCATAGCCTTCGTTTTGATCCGCTACCTGACCCGGCTGATTCAGGTTGGTCCCGGATAACTGGTGGATGATAAAATGCTCGACGCCGTTAAGTTCGTTGAATGTCATTTTATTATTTCATTTAATTTTTCAATTAAAATTTTAAGGCGTTCTGTCTGTGTAGCCAGTTCAAGATGTGCGATGACCGCTTCCTGTAAATATGGATCATGAAGAATCGCCTTAATTTCATTTTCTATAAAAACCTTCACTTTTTCCGCAGATCTCTGGATATCACTGACAAGCGTTGTACGATTATCCAAAACATAGACAATATCTTCAAAATCGCGACTGGTTCTTGGATCTTTTCCCCTATCCCTGAAGGCAGAAAACTTGGAAGCCAGGAAATAGACAAAAGGCATAATTTTTATTTTCACATCATCCAGAAAATGAATTTCAGGATTATCATATCCGGCTTTAAACCATGGATTGGCCGGCGCCCATCCTATTTCTTTTGTGGCCATCACATCGATCAGGATATTTTGATGTTTGAAACGCATATCACATTTTCTTCCCGGGCAAAATGGATGTCTCTTTCAGCCAATTTTTGTCTGAGTTCTTCCAGTTTTAAAAGCGAGGCAATTTTCAGAACAATATCAATATCTTTGGTCGGACGCACTTTTGGGGCTAAAGGATCGTCCGCATATAATCCTGTTACGGCGCCACCGACGTAAATACATTCATCATTTAAATCAGCAAGTACATTTGCGACCGTTTTAATCGCATCTCTTATTTGTGACGTATCGTTTAGCACATTACAATCCAAAAAAGTTTGTTTATAAAATACGTTTTCTTAATTCTTCGACTGCGATCTCTTTTTCTCTTGCTCTTCCGATGCGGATTGCATCTACCAATGCTAATAACTCATGTAATTGTGAATCGACCTGTACGGCATTTACAACCGATTTGTAAAGTGGGATAACACTGTACCCGCGCATGGTTCCCTGGCCTGATGGCCAGACATAATTTTCATCACTTTGGATCATTTCGCTAAGCGGCTTTGCCGAGTGGGCGGTAGGTATCCCTCTTACCAACGATCCGGGTAGTTGCGGAAATACATATTTGATACCGTATTGTAAAAAGTCCATCAGTGCCAATTTGAACACCTGTTTACCTTCCTCATTCAGTAAACCGGCATATTTTGACCGGACTAATGACTTACTTACCTCTGACTGGCTAATGAACAATTCCTTTGCCAAGGGTATCTGATACCATGGTTCACCTTTAAAAGTGATAATTTTGAGTACTATGACGATGTCCTGAGGACTCATTATTTGCTGCTGTAATCTCACTCGCGCTCCCTTATTCCATATTCGAATACAGAATATTAAGAAACAATCCCCTTAATATCAAAGTTTTTTAAAAAGATATTCCATATTCGAATACGGCATATGATAACCCCATGCCGAATCCCAACCTGTTATTTCGAGCACCAGCGAGAAATCTTCTGCCACCTGCCCGGTTTGTTCAAGTTGGTTCCAGATAATTGTTAAATAATGAAATACTCTACACTATTTAGTTCATTAAAATTCATATTAATTCACTCAAAATATTTGATTGATTAAACTCTTATTTAATGCCTTTGAGTTATAGACTTTAGATTTAATATTTTTGATAGCCAACTTAATACTTCTAATCTCATTTCTCGATTTTATTTGTTCTTTATTTTTCGGTATGAATATATTTAGATTCAATAAATCATCTTTTAGTATTCCTTTATTGTTGTTCCCCTCAAAAGAGATTCAGTTTTTTTTCGAAATACTTTTGAATTTAGTTGAT
>CAYULK010000218.1:0-5518 GCA_964445625.1 uncultured Calditrichota bacterium | reverse complement strand
AGCTCGACGCCGGGGACCGACTCATCGCCCTCGACGTCCGAAGCGATGACCTCGAAGACACGATGCGCACCGGCGGTGGCACGCTGAACCCGGACGTACACATCGGACAGTCTTCTCATGGGATGAAATTGTCGATAAGTTATGGCGCTACCGTTTTGGACAATCGTTCGATGATTTAAAAAAAACCCTGGATGCGATTTCGGGAAAATATAAATACAAGATCCGTGGATTTCATAACGCTTCGATTTCTGAAATAATTGAAATGACCGGTCTGGACAGGAATCGGGCAGAAGAATCCGTGAACCGGGAGTTCTCTATCCCTTTGTTTTATGACGATATCGCAGAAGAAATATTAAAAAAAGAAATTGGGTCAAATAATCTGACAATTTTATATGGCGGCCGGTTTATGCATCTTCTTGGGAAATCAAATAAGGGCGATGCGCTACAATTTATCATGCAGGGATATAGGTTAAAATATCCCGGGACTAAATTTATTTCAGTTGCCCTTGGTGACAGTCCCAATGATTTCGATATGCTGGCCGCGGCAGATTCTGCTGTATTGGTAAAAAGATATGATGATTCATATGCATCGATAACACAAAAAGACGATATTATTCTCAGCCCCGGTATTGGCCCTGTCGGCTGGAACGAATCCGTATTGTCGATAATAATGAAATAAAATCGAGACAGTATAGACAAAAACATGGCCATGAAATCATTGACAGGTCAAAAGTCCATTAGATCTGTGGATAGTCGGTCAGGAGGAACCCATGAGTGATTTTTTTCAGGACAGTCACATAACAGCTTTTCATTCGCTTGGTGATATGATGAGTCTGGAGGATTTAGAGGATCAACTACGCAATTTTGCACCAAACAGACCGGTTGCACTGGTAATTCCATCTCTGTATTCGGAGATCAAAGGCCCAGCCCTGCCCAATATTGTTGAGCAATTAAAGGGCGCGGATTATATCAAGCGGCTGATAATTTCGCTGGACCGGGCAGATGAATCACAATTCAAACATGCCAAGAAATTTTTTTCAGATATGCCACAGGAAGTAAGTATTCTATGGAATGATGGCCAGAGGATACAAACCATTTTGAAAATGCTGGAAGAGAATGAAATATCCGTCGGACCTCAGGGAAAAGGGCGCGGGGCGTGGATGGCATTTGGCTATGCTCTGGCCCAACGTGACACGTTTGCCATTGCCTTGCACGATGCAGACATATTAACATATAACCGTCAGCTTTTAGCACGCCTGATCTTTCCAATTGTTCATCCGGGATGCGACTATGAATTCAGCAAGGGATATTACAGCCGGGTATCTAACCAGATGCATGGCCGTGTGACAAGACTGCTTGTATTTCCTCTGATTCAGGCCCTGGCTCAGTTGATTGTCCGCGATGATTTTATCCGTTATTTACGAAGTTTCCGCTATCCCCTTGCCGGTGAGTTTGCTATTGTCAATAATCTTGTTCGAAGATGCCGTTTGCCCTATAACTGGGGACTGGAGGTTGGTGTTCTCTCGGAAGTATACCGGAACAGCTCCAAAAAACGCATCTGCCAGGTTGATCTGGCCGATGTGTTTGACCATAAACACTCTGAACTGGTTCAGGGCTACATGGATGGTGGGTTGGGGAAAATGGCGGTCGATATTATTCTTATGTTTTGTTCAACACTGGCCAGTATGGGGCACATCATGAGCCGTGAATTTTTTAATTCACTCAATTCGACATATTTACGCACAGCCCAGGAATTTATCACTAAATATTATCATGATTCACTGATAAATGGTCTTTATTTTGATCGCCATGATGAAGGCGTTGCTGTGGAAACTTTTCGCGAGTGTTTGATTCATGCTTGCGACCAGTTTTTGGAGAATCCGTTTGAAGTGCAATCAATTCCTACCTGGAACCGGGTGGTCGCTGCAGTCCCGGATATCTTTGTCCAGATTCAGCAGGCTGTCGAGGAGGACAATAAATAGATGAAGCCAGAAATATTAAAAAAGCATGCCGATGAGATACTGGATACCGCGTTACATTCCGTCGATCCTTATCACCTGATTAAAGAACAGATCCGGAGGGAAGGAGATACGCTTATTTTGCCGGATAATATTACCATTGATATGAAAAAATATCAGCGATTGATTGTCGTCGGAGCCGGTAAAGGAGCAGCACCAATGGCGCGTGCGGTGGAAGAACTGCTGGGTGATTTTCTGGCTGAAGGAAGTGTCATAGTAAAGTACGATCATCTTGATAATGTAAAAAAAATAAAATTATTTGAAGCGGGACATCCGGTACCGGATGATAGCACGATTAAATCTACAAATGAAATGCTGGAAAAAATCCGGGATATTACGGAAACCGATTGTGTTCTGGTTTTGCTGACCGGAGGTGGTTCTGCATTAATGGAAAGCCTGCCGGATAATATCTCGCTTTCGGACATGCAGGAATTGAGTAGGGTTTTGCTGGGTTGCAGTGCAACCATTCATGAAATAAATTGCATTCGAAAACATATCTCAAAGGTAAAAGGAGGTCAGTTGGCACGTCTGATCAGTCCGGCACGCTGTATAACACTTGCTCTGTCTGACGTAATCGGCGACGATCTATCTGTAATAGCATCCGGACCGACCAATCCGGATAACTCGACTTTTTCAGAAGCAATGTTTATAATCGGGAAATATGAGATTGCCGATAAGATTCCGGATTCGATTTTAAATCATCTTAAAGCGGGACATTCCGGTGAAATTCCGGAGACTCCAAAGGTGGGCGATCCGGTTTTTAATAAGGTGGCAAATATCATAATTGGCAGTAATAGGCTGGCACTGAGAGCAGCCGAATCAAAAGCAAATAATCTTGGTTATAATTCGCTGATTTTTACTTCAATGATCGATGGCGAAGCCAGAGAAATTGCGAAAATGATAGCGGCCATCATAAAGGAAGTTCAGTATAGTGAGATGCCGGTTAAAAAACCGGCATGCTTGCTGTTTGGCGGTGAACCCACAGTACATCTGAAAGGAGATGGCAAGGGTGGCAGAAATCAGGAACTTGCACTTGCCGTGGCACTGACTGATATAACCGGGCCGTATCATTTCATCAGTTGTGGTTCTGATGGTACCGACGGACCTACGGATGCCGCCGGAGCCGTTGTTACCGAGAAGACTATTTTGCGAGCCACAAGTAAAAATCTGAATGGATTGGAATATTTACACAATAATAATGCGTATCATTTCTTTGAACCGCTGGGTGATCTGATAAAGACAGGACCTACACGGACCAATGTGATGGATTTGATATTTGTTTTAATTCCATAATATTATGTAACTTATTTTACAAATCTTCATCATAATATATAGAGCAGACATTTGAACGAAACAGAGCTTGTACGAAGAGCGAAGCAGGGTGATAAAAAAGCGTTTTCTGAGCTGGTCACGAATCATAGTGAACGTGTTTACAACCTGGCATTGCGGATATTAAGAAATAAGGAGGATGCGGAGGATATTCTTCAGGAGACTTTTCTGACAGCGCTGGAGAAATTTAATACCTTCGATGGCCGGTCTGCATTCTTTACATGGATTTATCGTATCGCAACCAATGCCAGTCTTATGAAGCTCAGGCGCAAGAAAATTGTCTATACGGAATTTCCTGATAATCCTGATCTGGAAAAAAATATTGAAAATACAGCATTTGTCGACTGGTCTCAGGACCCGACCGCAAATGTGCAGGATAAGGAACTCAAGAGCATTCTGGATAAGTCGATAAATGAGTTACCTGAAATATACCGGACTGTTTTTATCATGCGGGATCTGGAATATCTTTCGATAAAAGAAACGAGTAAGATTTTGGAAATTGGTGAAGAAAATGTAAAAATACGTCTCAGACGGGCACGACTTTACCTGAGAGATAAACTATCAAATTATTTTGAAGAACATGCCAAAAGATAAAATGCAAATTGATCATAAAGAAATCGTGAAGCAGATATGCGATTTCATGGGTGAAGATCTGGATGCTCCGGCATGCCGTGAAGTTGCCAAGCATCTGGAGACCTGTCCAGTTTGCCAGGTGCAGTTGGATACCATCAAGCGTACGGTTAATCTGTGCCGTGAAATGGAGGATAACAAAAAAATCCCCTCCGATGTCAATGAGCGTCTCTTCAAGGTTTTAAGTTTGGACGATAAAAAAAGTTCTCACAGTTAAAATTAATTGTATCTTTTTTTTCCAGCCTGCATCAAAATCAAAAAAGAAAATTAATAAAAGATGAATAAAGGAGATAGTATAATGAAACCTGTAATAGTAAATGATCTGACTTTTGATACAGAAGTGATTAATTCTGAAATTCCGGTTCTGGTAGATTTCTGGGCTCCATGGTGTGGTCCTTGCCGTATGATTGCCCCAACACTTGAGGAACTGGCCGCAGAGTTTAACGGCAAAGTAAAGATTGCAAAGGTAAATACAGATGAAAGCAGAATTGCCATGCAGTTTGGGATAATGAGTATTCCTACATTGTTGCTTTTTAAGGGTGGTAAAGTTGTCGATCAGATTATCGGGGCAGTACCAAAACAAATGATTGCTGAAAAATTAAATTATTATGCACAGGGTGCTGAAGCATTAAATTAAAAGGTGATAAAATGACAAATAAAACCAAATTCAGTTTGATTGTTGCATTCATGCTGATTGTTGCTGTGACCTATGGATTTTTTTCAGATGGTGATAATCCGGAACCTGTTGTAAATAATGTAAAAAAAGCGAGTAATACACAAACAGCGCAAAAAGTCAGCAGCGAAAAACAGTATCCTCAGGCACCGGATTTTACGCTCAAGGATCTGGATGGCAATGAAGTAAAACTAAGTGATTATAGAGGGAAAGTAGTTATACTGGATTTCTGGGCTACCTGGTGTCCGCCCTGCCGCAAGGGGATTCCTGATTTTGTAGAGATGCAGGAACAGTATGGGGAAGATGGATTTGTAATTATTGGCATAAATCTGGATCAGGGTGAGGCAAAGGAAGTAGTACCGATGGTTTCAGATTTTGCGAAAAAGTACAAAATTAATTATCCGGTTGTGATCCATGACCAGGAAATAATCTCTGCCTATGGTGGTATTCGCAGTATCCCGACCACATTTGTCCTGGATAAAGAAGGAAAAGTAAGACAGGGTGTTCAGGGCTATCGTCCCAAGTCATTTTTTACAAATATCATAGATCCGTTATTATAACTCCTATGAGGAATTAGAAATAGGCAATAAGCGATTGGCAGTAAGCTATGGCCTATTGCATATCGCCCTGGCGATCCGTTGGAAATAATAAAGTTTTTGGCTCTAATAACATATAGTTCCATTGCTTATGAGCCCGGGATAAACAAACATTTTAGTACCCAGCAACCAGCAACCAGTACCCAGCAACCAGCAACCAGTACCCAGCAACCAGCAACCAGTAACCAGTAACCAGTAACCAGCAACCAGTACCCAGCAACCAGCAAACAGTACGACAAATCATCACAATCAGCAACCAATTCAGACATCTC
>CAYULK010000217.1:0-5548 GCA_964445625.1 uncultured Calditrichota bacterium | reverse complement strand
ATTGTTTTCCTTCACCATTTCCGGTTTATCTGCGCAAAATCTTGAAATGAATATTCGGCATCCGGTCAATAACGACACATTACAGAGAGTCAGAACCCGGCTCGCAGCAAACGTTTCTGATACCAATGCCGTTGTGACAATGAATGGTGATACACTCAGAGTTTACAGCAGTGGTGTTTTCGTTTCGCTGCTTGATTTAAAACCCGGTTGGAATCAGTTCCTTTTTGAAGCAGACAATAACCGGGAAATATTACGGGATACGATAAATGTATTCCGGCCGAAGCCTGTGAAATCACTGCCGGATATTCCAACAGTATTTGCCAACGATTATTTGCTTCCCCGCGGTAATAGTATTTATTATGAGCAGGATGAGATTATTGTCCGGTTCAGAGGGAGCCCCGGGGGAAGGGCGATGTTTGAGATAGACGATCTTATGGATGATCCGTTACCTATGATGGAATTGCCTCCGGAAAAGCCTGATAGTATTGCAGGAATATATCGTGGTATGTATAGGATAAAATCCGGTGATAATTGTGAGAATGAACCGATCGTAATTTACCTCGAAGGTAAAGATGGCGATGAAGAAGAATGGGAGACCGATCGCGAAATCACAGTTAATCAGACAGGTCAGAACTTTCTGGTTGAAACATCTTGTGAGAATAACCTGGTTTATTACAAACCGGGTGGAGAAATCTTTCTGGAATTGCCTTCCGGCATACGCTTAAATACGATCGCCGATTATGGTCGCTGGCATAAAGTAAACATTGCTGATAATATTTCCGGCTATATTTCATCGAGGTGCATTGAAAAGATAGGCAAAAGTGATATCCTTCCTTATGGGATGTACTCGGGTTGCAGCTCCGAAATTAAAGATGATTGGCTGATATTCAATATGCGTCTTTCTGAAAAGGTACCGTTTAAGATTATTCAAAAATATGATCCCCAGACAATTGAAGTTACTTTTTATCGCACATATGTGGGCGGTGAATGGAGTGTTTTACCAGGGAATGATGCTATTCATCACCCCGACAGCAGTTTTTTGCAATATTTTGAATGGAAACAGGAATCAGATGATGAGTTAAAATTTACTTTCTACCTGAAAACTGAGCAACAATGGGGATATAAAGGCTGGTTTGAAGATAATTTATTTAAATTTGCTATGAGACGGCCGCCTCTGATTAAATCCGATACTCTTTTCAAAAATTTAATCATTGCACTGGACGCAGGCCATGGCGGGGATCATTCAGGTGCGGTAGGTGCATCCGGCTATGAGGAAAAGGAAGCAAATCTGATATATACCAAACATCTGGCTCAAATTTTAACTGAAGCCGGGGCAACAGTAATTATGAGCAGGGTGACTGATACAACCATGTCTTTAAAATCACGAGCCGATATTGCCCGGGATAACAATGCGCATATTTTAATATGGTTACATAATAACTCAATCGGCAGCAGCAGTGATCCTGAATTGGTTAAAGGGACCAGTACATATTACACTCACGCTCAGGGACAATCTTTTGCATTGTATGTATATCCCAAATTGGTTGATTTGGGCTTAAAACCGTTTGGCAGAGTACATCGTACTTACTATATTACAAGGCAAACTGATTTTATTGTTTTTCTGGTTGAAGGTGCTTTTTTGTCAAATCCCGAAGATGAAATCTTTTTAATGGATGAAGAAAATTTAAAAAAACTGGCCCGGGCTGTTTATGATGGGATAGAACAGTATCTGCTAAAAATTGCCGGTTCGATGACACTGAAGTAAGGTTTGGGTGATATAAGGAAAAAGGTTCCAGGCTTCCAGGAATGTCATTCCCATAATATTTTTTTTACATATGTTACCGTAAGTTTAGGTCATATGACCATAGGTTTCTTTTTTTATCCTGTTTATCCCGTTAATCCTGTCAAATTTTTTAAATCCTCAGGTCATATGGTACTATCGGATTAACATCATTTTCTTTGCTTGTTGCAATCGACTTGTGTGTAAGCGATAAATATAAACGCCGCTGCTTACATTTCGGCCGGCATCATCGGTACCGTTCCAGGAAACAATATATGCACCGGCATCCAGCTTCTGATTATATATTGTTTTTATATGTCGCCCGTCAATAGAGATTATATCCAGAACCACTTTGTCTGAAGCGGAAAGTTGAAAACGGATTTTAGTTTCCGGATTGAAGGGATTTGGATAGTTATCAGATAATGTAAAACTTTTTACAAATCCATCACTTTTCAGGGCAATAATATTTGTGCTTACCCCGAACAATTCGAAAACACGTTCCAATAATATCCGGCGGGTGTTGGCATCGCTTATCAGTTCCAGTGGAAATGTGAAGTATACGATATTTGCATCCCTTGTTCCCTGATAATGAACCGCGGCTACACCACCATCGATAAAGGATAGAATAGGTTCACTACCATTGGCTCCAATCACATCGGGACTCAATACTGTGCCTTCCGGCGGTACTATTTCAGCAACAAGTCCGCTGAATATGGTGCCATCCACACCCTTGATGATTAATGATGTGGCAGAATCGGAAACAAGATTTGCTTTCAGATAGTCAGAATAAAACATGCTGTCCGATTCCGAACCATTTGTAACCAGATCACTCCCGATTTCGGAACCGCAAATGAACAGATTACCACCTTGTTCCAAATAATTTTTAATAACCTGTTGTTCCAATTTCGAAAGCGCGAGAGTATCCGAAGATTCATCACCGAGGAAATATATGACATTTCGATAATCATTCATATTGATACGGTTGGTAGATACTGCATCATCTGAACTGCTGTTGAATGAGAGATTCAAATCAGATAAAATATTTCCGTAAATGGGATTAAATTCGTGGGCCGGTTCCTTCCAGTAGCCATCCATCCGGTCAAAAGCATCAACCAATAGCACCTGTGGACCGGATGCAGATAATCTGACTCCATAAGCATCCGAAAAATCGCTTAAATTTGGGATGGCGGCCCTGTCATGTGATTTTAATTTGAAATATATGGTTTCATCATTACGAAAATTATCCCAGGTGAGAGAACTGTCATCTGGCTGGAGCTGGTCTGAAATACTCTTCTGATAATACCAGGAGGAACCGTTATCACTAAAGTAAAATTCATATCCACCCACATCCGCTGAATCATTAGGCAGCCAGTTCAGTGTCCACTGATTATTATCGGTTCCGGTTAGTTCAGCCAATTCCGGATCGGCCGGTGGATAGATATCTTGCGGAACCACCTCCGCAGTACTCCAGAGTTCTTTATAGTTTAGCTTTGAATCATGGGTAAAAACCCTGATCTTATAAATACCGGGTTCAAATTGCCGGGTATCCCAATAGCCATCGCCGGTTATGGGGTTTGTAATGGTATAATAATAGTTACTGATATCGGAGCCCTTGAAAAAAACATTTGTCACATATGAGTCGGATGGCGGAATCTGATAAAAAACAATATTCTGAATCGAGTCTGTTAGCGCATTAGCTCCGGATTCATCATAGATCTGGTATCCGATGGTATAGATACCATTGTTATTACCCAGTGAGCCGTTATCGGTTTTATCCCGTGCTTTAGCCACTATCTCCACCAATCCGCTTACCTTGTTATTTGCAAACCGGGTTGTAGTGCCATTGATATAGTAATCAACGGCATCAATGTAGGGCGGGTAGGTATCATTCATAGGGCTCAAACCACCATTCACACGCAGTGCATTTATTTCCGATCCTGCATAACCATCCTTAAAGTGGATGTGATTCCAGGAATTTGTCGTGCCGACCACAGTCTGAAAAGCAGTCACCGGATCTCCCACCTGGATAGCAGGGCTTGGGTCCACATGCACGTAAGCATATCTGCCGGCACGAACATATGCATTGATGCCATACCTGTCGGCATATCCCAAAGAGGTAATGTTGCCATTTATAACGGAATAAACATTACTGCCCTGGGGCAAATGAATATCAGTGCCGTCATGAAAGTGGTGGATAGAAATGCTGCCACTGGGCCTGTTCTCACAAAATGTACCATTGATATAATGTTGCTGATTAAAAGGCTTACAGGGCCAGTTGTAAACGGTCTGACTATTCAGTACACTTGCTGTAATAAAAAATAAAATAAATATTAAATATCTGCTATTCATAGTCTTTCCGGTTTTCAATGGTTAATAGTATAGTAAAGATACCCATTTCTGTGTCCGACAAAGAGTTGTTGTGTAAGACGGTCATATGTCAATACGGGTGTGAATTGTGTGATATCATCCAATGTTTGCTGTTGCAATAGATTCCCTGAAAAATCAATCAGGTTCAATGTTATATTCTGAAAGGCCCAGTCTGAAGATTCTTTATATACCTCGCCCTCCTGTAACACAAAAATATTTTTCTCATCAATGAACAGACCGGAAATGAAAATATTATGTGCAGCTTTTATTGAATAATCCTGTACGATTTTGTTTTTTGTTATATCATAAAGCCAGGCCTGCTCATTTTTGAAAAATGAAACCAGGGTACCATCTGAATTAAATTCAGCCTTATTATGCTGCAAAGGAAGTTCGGCAATCGTTTCACCTTTATTATCCAGTATTATTGTTCTGAATACGAACTGATTATTTTCCAATTCATATTTGTGCAAAGGAATTATAATGTACGCACCATTTTCTGCAGCAGAAACGCCATTGATTTGCCACCCGGGAAAACCGGTGGAAAATAATTCATTGCCTTCAAGATCAATTAAAGTGACATAACTATGATACCCCTGCTTTATTTGTGAGACAGGGAATACCTGTTTGAATCCGATGAGTAATAAATCCTGTTGCCCGATATATTGGCAGTATGTATTATTCTCAGTATTATGATTCATATCAGTAAAAAGAGAAATCTCATACTCCGGTTTACCCTCCGCGCCGAAAAACCGGATACGGTTATAAATATCCACACTGAATATCTGATTCCGGTTACTGCTGATATAATACCGGGGTAATGGAATGTCCGATTCCCATTCTTCAGAAAAGCTGCCCTGCAAGGTATTATCAGCATCATACCACGAAACTTTAATCTTTTGATTATTGTGTATGACTTTTCCATAAAATGCCCGGGATTCTGAGAAAAAATACTGCGGCCGCAGTTGTTCTGTTTCGGATTTGTTTGCGTCGGATAAAGGGAGGGCAATCGGATTTTTATCTCCGGCCCAGATGTAAACATTTTCATACCCGGATTGTTGGGTTTGCATTATCATAACCGGGGAATCCGCGATTAAAAAATATGCAGAACTAACCGCCAGGATACTTATAATAATCAGAACATATTTCATTCAGTCTTCCTTTTTTATTAATATCATCCTTCCCAGGTTGTACTTGGGAACGCAAATATATGTTTTCACGCCAATTTAAAATTTGACAGATAATTATACAATTTAAAAAAGAGAATGTCTAAGCATTCATGGTACCACAAGATTATTTTCTTTATGGGAAATTGAGACCTTATCTAAATAAATATTGGCATAACAATACTAGTATAGCGATTCATTAAAACATTTACATTTAAGATATTTCGAGATCAAACTT
>CAYULK010000216.1:0-5595 GCA_964445625.1 uncultured Calditrichota bacterium | reverse complement strand
GTTTGATGAGGAGGCTTAGAATTGCGGATTCCGCTGTTCTGACTTTACTCTATTGATACTTAAATAATTTGATTGCAGCATTGCTGCGTTATGCAATAGATCAAGATAAATATTTTTTAAAATTATTTTAATAAAGTGTTACATAGATCACAGAATTAATAATCTGAATTTTCGTAAATTCTAATAGAATATTTCTTCAGTCATTAATGAGGAATAAATGATACTTCAGCTAATAGAAAAAAACGATATTCAGACCAATGAGGAGCGGGAATCCTGGGTCAATGATCCTCAGATTATGGAATATGTAGAACTTCGTGATGCCGGCAGCATTGGAAAAGATGAAAATGAAACATCACTCACGAACTTCAACCGTTATTATGAGATATATGCCAATAACCGGCATGTCGGCGATATTAAGGTATTCTATGAGACTGAGGATGATATTTTCAATAAACATGTGCAAATTCTTATGGTTGTGGGCGAGCGAAACCAGGGGATCGGTACTCAGGCACTGGAACTATTGATTGATAAACTGAAAGATAGTTACAATGCCGTATATTGTATTATTCAGAGAAAGAATATCGCCAGTTTAAAGATACTCAAGCGAAATATGTTTCAAGTGGAAAAGTTGGATAATGATACGATCCGTTTATCGCGCGACCTGTAAAATTTTGTACACCTGCCTTTATCACCGTATTTGAAATAATTATTTTTCCTCAATATCATTTTTTTACTAAATTTATATATCCTTTTGGTAATTGGAAATTGGGTTTTGTTTGTCATTTGGAATTTTCTTGTACTTGGTGGATCATGTTTTTCTTTGTCCCGATTAAATCGGAATATCTGTAGATTTAAGATCATTATATGAATAAGATAAAAATTAAATCAAACGCTAAAATAAATCTTACCCTTGCGGTAAAATATAAAAGACCGGATGGATTCCATGAAATTGAATCCATATTTCAGGAGATTGATCTATATGATGAGTTGTATTTCACAAAAAAAGACAAGATATCATTCGCAACAGAATCCCGGCTGGTACCATCTGATCAGGATAATATCTGTTTTAAAGCCGCACAGGTCATGTGCAAAAAGTATAGAATACCCGGTGCTCATATAGAATTAGTTAAGAATATTCCGGTTGGCGCCGGTTTAGGCGGTGGCAGTAGTAATGCGGCAGCCGTATTGGTTGGTTTAAAAGAATTATATAATCTCGATATAAAAAAATCTGAATTAATTGATATTGGCGCCGAACTGGGATCCGATGTTCCATTTTTCTTTTTTGGTAGAACCGCTTATGTAACAGGTCGGGGTGAAATCCTGAAACCGATATCAATGAATCCTGATTATTTTATTTTGCTTGTGTTTCCCGGGCAAATTGTTTTAACTGCCCGGGCTTATAAAAACTTAAATTTGGCATTGACAAAAAATGTTTCCGGTAATAAATTGATAGGCTTTAAGTTTCAGGACCTGAATCCTGCTGATTTCAGGTCTGAGTATTATAATGATTTTGAAAATACGGTATTTGCGGCCGATCCGGATCTGGCTGGAATAAAGCAATTGCTTTACGATAATGGTGCTGATTATGCTGCCATGAGTGGCAGTGGATCAACTATTTTTGGTGTTTACCAACTGCGGGATCAGGCGGAGAAAACCGGCCGTCTGTTGGGTGATAAGTATAAATTTAAATTAGCGCGCCCGGTCGGCTGACATGTTTATTATAATCAGATATATCCTGGGGCGTAGCCAAGTGGTAAGGCACCGGGTTTTGGTCCCGGCATGCGCAGGTTCGAATCCTGCCGCCCCAGCAATATTAATTGAAAACTTAGGAGTAAATCGATGAGCGAGCCTAATATAAAAGCGACGATAAGAGAATCTGTTGGTAAAAGTCACGCACGACGTCTGCGCCGAAAGGGTGAAATTCCCTGTATTCTTTATGGCGTCGAGAAAGACACTGTCAGATTGTCTGTATTACACAGGGATTTTGAAAAACTATTATCTGAAACAAGATCGGTGTTTGTAGTTGATTTTGGTGAAACCAAGCAACGTAGCGTTGTCAGAGAAATTCAGTATCACCCGGTCAAAGGTGATATGATTCATGTGGACTTTTTGCGGATAAAAGCCGGACAGGAAATTACTGTCTCCGTTCCATTAAAATTTATTGGTACTGCAGAAGGTGAAAAAATGGGTGGCGTTTTCCAGGAAATAAAAACTGATTTGGATATTACATGTTTGCCCAAGTATTTACCGGATAATCTGGAAATTGATATTTCTGAATTAGATCTTGGCGATTCAATTCATGTAAGTGATCTGAATTTTGAAAATATTACTATAAAAGCCGAACCCACCGCAGCTGTTTGTACTGTGGCAATGCCGCGCAAGATTGAAGAAGAACTCCCGGTTGAAGGTGAAGAAGAAGAGATTGAAGAAGATGAAGATGCCGAACCAGAATTAGTAGGTACCAAGAAGAAAGATGAAGACGAAGAGGCTGAGGAAAGTTCAAAGGAATAATTCACTGACGTGCGTGCCATTTTTGGACTAGGTAATCCCGGGAAGAAATATGAAAAAACCCGGCATAACATCGGCTATATCATTGTAAATCACTTGTCTGATTATTATGATGTCCCCTTTAAAGCAGGTAAAGGGGATTATTATTATACGGAATTTGCTCATCACGGTGAACGTGTTCTGCTTGTAAAGCCAACAACTTACATGAACAGAAGCGGTCAGGCGGTTAGACATGTTCTTAATTATTTTCCGCTGTCGGAACAGGACATACTGATTGTTTATGATGATTTTAATCTGCCACATGGGGCTATTAGGTTCAGACCTCAGGGCAGCGATGGCGGACATAATGGAATTCGCTCAATAATCTACGAATTGCAAACCGATTCTTTTGATCGTCTGAGGTTTGGGATTGGTGATGATTTTCATGATGCGGTAAGACATGTTCTCGCAGTATTTGCTAAACATGAATTGGAAAATCTGAACAAACTGGTTGATATTTCAAGACAGGGAATCGAGGTTTGGATTGAAAATGGTATTGATGAGACAATGAATAATTTTAACCGATCATATTTAGAAGATAATTTGAATCAGTAAGAGGATGCCATGGAAAACTATTTAATCTATGCTGTACTTGGAAGCGGAATTTTTGCGTTGATATATGCTTTTTTGAAATCTTTGTGGATGGCAAAACAGGATGCGGGAAATGAACGTATGATCGAAATCGGTCAGGCTGTTCGGGAGGGCGCGATGGCATTTCTTTCCCGTGAGTATAAAGTGCTTGCAATATTTGTCGTTGCGGTGGCCATCCTGCTGTTCGTAGCAAATCAATCACGGGGCACCGGTTTAGTGGCTCTTTCGTTTATTGTTGGGGCTTTGAGCAGCGGACTCGCCGGATTTTTTGGTATGCGTGTTGCCACCCTGGCTAATACACGTACAACCCAGGCCGCACGAAGTAGCCTGAATGAGGCACTGCATGTGGCCTTTAATGGTGGAACAGTGATGGGCATGAGTGTTGTTGGCCTGGGGGTCATCGGCATCTCAAGTCTTTTTTATGCTTATGGTGGCATGGAGCAAAATGCACCGTTGTCCGCGATTATGACATTGGTTTCCGGATTTGCTATGGGGGCTTCATCTATAGCACTATTTGCCCGGGTTGGTGGTGGAATTTTTACCAAAGCCGCAGATGTGGGTGCAGACCTGGTTGGTAAGGTTGAAGCCGGTATTCCTGAGGATGATCCACGGAACCCGGCCACGATTGCTGACAATGTGGGCGATAATGTGGGTGATGTGGCAGGAATGGGTGCTGATTTGTTCGAATCATATGTCGGATCGATCATCGGTGCGATGGTGCTGGCGGCAGCTGCCGGTTATGCTCATCTGGTCATGCTCCCCCTGATTCTGGCCGGAGCCGGTATTCTTGTATCAATTGCCGGAACTCTTTTTGTGCGGACAAAAGAGGGTGGCAACCCCCAGACCGCGTTGAATTCCGGTATATTCGGTGCCAGCGTTATGATGGTCGTGATCAGCTATTTTCTAATTTCAGCTTATGTTAAATCACCTGTTACTCTCTCAGGTTTATCGGTTGACAGTTTTGATATATTTATGGCGACTATTGTCGGCCTGGCTGCCGGAATTATAATTGGACTCCTGACCGAATATTTTACCGCTGAATCCAAATCACCGGTTCATAAAATTGCCAAAGCGAGTGAAACCGGTCCGGCAACAAATCTAATTGCCGGACTGGCTAACGGTATGTATTCAACTTTGTGGCCGGTAGTGACTATTGCACTGGCGATTATTGCTGCTTATTCCTATGCCGGATTATACGGGATTGCCATTGCTGCACTCGGGATGTTGTCCACGACCGGTATCCAGCTGGCGGTTGATGCGTATGGTCCGATTGCGGATAATGCAGGTGGATGCGCTGAAATGGCTGAATTGCCACCGGAGGTTCGCAAAAGAACGGATAAACTGGATGCAGTGGGAAATACCACGGCTGCAATAGGAAAAGGTTTTGCCATTGGCTCAGCTGCTCTTACTGCATTAGCACTGTTTGCTGCATACCGTGAAACGGTTGCAAATTCCCTCGGGATCAGCAGTTTAACACTAGATATAAATGATCCCAAGGTCATGGCCGGTTTAATGATAGGTGCGGTTCTACCTTTCGTGTTTTCGTCTTTGGCTATGCGTGCGGTGGGAGAAGCAGCCTTCGAAATGATCGAAGAGGTACGCCGGCAGTTTCGGGAAATTAAAGGCCTGCTGGAAGGGAAAGCTCGTGCTGACTATGCCCGTTGTGTTGACATTGCTACTGCCGCTGCTATTAAACGTATGATCGCCCCCGGTTTGCTGGCTGTGTTAACACCGGTTTTCTTTGGCCTGGTTTTACACGAACCCTATATGCTCGGCGGAGTATTGGCCGGGGTTACTGTCTCCGGCGTTGTTCTCGCTATTTTTATGGCTAATGCCGGCGGCTCTTGGGATAATGCCAAAAAATATATTGAAGGTGGTGCACATGGGGGTAAGGGTTCAGATGCACATATGGCAGCCGTGGTCGGTGATACGGTTGGTGATCCCTTTAAAGATACTGCCGGTCCGTCAATAAATATACTGATTAAATTGATGTCTGTGATATCATTGGTAATTGCGCCGTTGATTTAAAGTAATAAAGGTACACAGTTTATTCATAGTGACAAAGTAACATAATTAACATTTAACCAATCATCCTTTTCCATGACAAAGAGCATGGAAACGTTAGACCAAAGGAGAACAGTTGTATGACAATGTACGAAACGATTTTTATTCTGGACAGTCTTCTAACCCCGGAAGAGATCGACAAAACGGTCGATCGGATAAAAGAGGTCATCGAAAGCAATAATGGCAAATTGCTGACGATTGACAAATGGGGAAAGCGGAGACTTGCCTATGAAATCCAGAAAAAACAGTACGGATTTTATGTGGCAATCGAGTTTGAGGCAGAGGGTAATTTACCACTTGTGCTTCAGAACGAGTATAATTTTAATGATAAAATTCTGCGCTATCTGACCTACCGTTATACTAAAAATAAAATCAAAGCACATCAGAAAGAGC
>CAYULK010000215.1:0-5638 GCA_964445625.1 uncultured Calditrichota bacterium | reverse complement strand
TTTCCGATCGTACAATCGAGCGGCGGCAGGGATCTCTCATCACTTTTTCCTGTACCGATTGTAATATTGCGATAGTTTTCGGTAAATGTATTATGAAGAATTTGGGCATTAATTACCTGAAAATAGCGGTTTAACGGAGAATTTGGGACCCCGTTCTCAATCGATAATGCTGATCGGTTTCCGCTTCCACCCAGTTGCGTAAAGTAATTATTATATATGATATGATCTTCACCAATGACACGAATGCCACCGGATCTACTGTTGCCGTTGCCGTTAAAATAATTGCTGTACACCTTAGCATTATTGCCATGCCGCAGGGTTAATGTTCCTTCACACTCATAAAAAGTGTTATAACGGAATGTATTGTGGCCAGATTTATTTGAAATAATCTCAATCTCACCGTCACAATGTTCGAAATAATTACTCTCAACAACAGAATATGAATCATTCATAGAATAATCACTGGTGCCAATACGAATGGTTTCACCGCCATTAAAGCCCAGCTCGGGCCGGTAGCCGAAATAATTATGATCAATCCGGTGGTAATGAGCCGGCGGATTAACCACCCTGTCAAACCAGATAACAAGAGTTGCAGCATCATGATTTTTGCCATAGAAATAGCAATGATCAACCCGGTTATGACTACCATACATTGAAACCCATTTATAATTGGTTCCAATACTTTCAGGATTATAGTTAATTATACCTGTATTTGTCAGACGACAATGGTGGGCAGGATTACTTGCTCGAAATTCGATCACAGCCGCACTGCTATTACTCCGGCCGTTTATAAATCGTAATCCATCAACTACCAAATATGATCCGCCTATTCTAAGGGTGGCAATACCGGTCAGATTTACAAAACCCGGTGTTTCGGCGCGGAGCAGAATGGGATTTCCTTCTTCCCCGTTACCTGAAAAAACAATATATGAATCTTGCCAGACACCATCAGCCATTGTGAGCGTGTCACCCGGCTGAGCAGTGGCCATGATGGTGCTAATTTCTTCCGGAGTAGATACATAATAATCATTTGCGGCTGAAATTTGGATAAATAAAAACAGGAAAAATAGGACGTATGTTACCTTCATTTTTTTTCTTTCATATTCTATCGGATATAATTTTGTCTTCTGATTTCACACAGATAACACCTTGTTCCCAAACTTAGTTTGGGAACAAGGTAAATCATCGTAAATCAGTGCAATTTATGGGATCAGCGCTATTTTCTACATCCAATGGCACGCGGATGAACGCGGATCAAACGGATTCTCACGGATTTAATTATTAAATTTTTTCCGTGTATATCCGTCCTTCCTGGTTTTAAGAGAATAATCTGTGCAATCAACGTTCAATTAAAAAGTTTACAATTGTTAAACTATTTACTATAGCGACAAATGTCGTTATTTTATCATTACCATTTTGCGTGTATGTACCATACCAAGGCTATTAGCTAAAGAGTAAAAATAGATTCCTGTAGGCACATGTATACCATTTTGGTTAAGGCCATCCCAAATTATAGTATAGGAGCCGGCCGTATGAAACCCCGACTTGAGAATACGTACCTTTTCTCCAAGAACATTGAAGATTACCATTTGTATCTCACCCGGAGTGCTTAATTCAAATGCAATGGTTGTACTCGGGTTAAAAGGATTGGGGTAATTCTGATACAAGGTCATGGACATTGGTATCAGCTTATTTTCTTTAGTGTCAACAGATACCGCAGGTCCCAGTCTGTCAACCAACTGGGCCAGGTAAAGCGATCTTGGCTCCAAACCTGCCTGGTTTGAACCCTCAATATATCCATCGATTTCAGGAAATGGCGCCGGCGGTCTATGACCGGTGATATTACCCGAACAGCCAATGGCATAATTTTGCGCTGTAGGCGGCTGCTGGACAATCAAATCACCACCGGCAACATCACAGGCCCAGGCTACTGAATGAACGGCTGACCAGCCATGGCTGGTGCCATAAAATCCGCGATTATAAAGGCCAAGTAGACGAGCGTTATAACCCGGACGCGGACCATCGAGTTCAATCAGATTGTCAAAAAGTAATCCCATGCTCCAGCGTCTGTGTCCTTCGCTACCGGTATATGCTCCGGAAGAAGTACAGTCAAGAAACACACAGCCTGAGGTCCAGCTCGTTCCGTTGGAAACGTAATGATGCCGGCCGTTGGATGCATGACAATTCTTAAAAAGTATCTGTTGCGAAGCTTTGTACATCTGAAAATTATACCTTTTACCGCCTTCTATTGCCGAAACAGGATCCAGAGCCTGACAGTTTTCAACAGTAATACGTGTCGCCGTATTGGTCCTTATACCGGATAAACCAAAATGCAGCATTGTACAATCGCGAACCCAACTGTCTTCGATCTGGTAAAGGTCAATAGCATTCCACGCATGCTTTTCATCGCCTCCTCCGGCTGTTACGATATCAATGCGTAAATTTTCAATCCCAATCTGAGTTTTAATATTATAACGGGTATATTTGTATATATAGGATTGTGAGAGTGATCTGACCAGATGATTAAAAACCGGCGCACCGATAGTAATTGTATCCCCGTTAATTTCCCTGATATACCGGTTGAAAACCAGTGGCATATCGCCTTCAGACCAGGGTACATCAACCCCTGGTTCCGCACCGCTTGAGTCTGAATATGTACCACCATAGTCAATTGTGGCAAGCCATTCTTTGGTGCCGGGATGCACAATAATTATATTGTCGCCTACCTTATATTTTGCTGTATTTTCTACCCGGAATTTTTTCTGACCCACAAAGATTGTATCGGAAGTAATATTGACTACGGAACCGGACTCGCCATCGGACCAATTAGTCTCACCGCCGCCTCCCGCTATTAGGACTGTTCTTTGCGCGGGAGAATTTCCGGTTGCCTTAATAATGGTATTATTCGCCGGATCACTGCCATCACCCGCACCGCGCAAAACCACACCAGCAAACGATAGATTAATAGTGCCCCACACCTCATACTCTCCGGCTTTCAGGAGCAGCGCGCCTCTAATTCCGTTACTATCAACCGGCATACTTCCTACCTCAGATAAAGCATTTTCAATATGGGCGGTGTTATCACCGTCTATCGGCCCGATTTCCTTAACAGTTGATACATCCGGAATGGGGAATTCACCATTTCTATATCCGGCATAACTGAAATCCGGTATCCGGTTGTTATTTGTATCATGCTTATAGATAAGTTTGTTGTTATCATCATAATATACCATTTCAGATTGCCAGGCGGTTTGCCCAAAAAGCATACAGGGGAGTATAACAAATGCAGTAAATAATGATATTTTATTCACAGAGAGACCTTCATTCATCATATAGATAATTTATTCTTATGAAAAATATATGATTTAGCATGATAGATTCAGGTAGAAAAAGCCGGGTAACTAACTTCTCACCCGGCTGAATGTAATCTTCCGGTACTATCTGAGCAACATCATTTTTCTTACCGCGGAATGATTATCAATCGTGAGCCTGTAGAAATATACACCTGATGCCTGAACCGCGGGCTGCCAGTTTACCTGATAGGTACCTGCTGTTTGTTTCGATTCAACCAATGTCACTACCCTTTTACCACTAATATCATATACAACAAGCGTTATGTTACCCGGTTGGGACAGGGAATATGAAATCGTCGTTACAGGATTAAAGGGATTGGGATAATTCTGACTCAATTCAAACACTTGCGGCACATCCTGGCCTTTGAAATCATCGACCGAATTAGTCAGATCAGCCCAGCGCAGATCGCCCAATGCCACACCCGAATATGCCTTGCCGTATGCCGGCGAATTTGGCGCCAGCGTGTAATTAAAGTTGGCAGCATCTTCATATAGTGGATCAAAAGAATATATAGTTGAAGAATCAACTTCGGCGCCTTTGCCTCCATTCAATCCACCTTTTGTATCATCACGAGAAGGAATATAAATTATATTAAGTGTATCAACATGGCTTATTACCGAACCACGTTGTTGTACTTCCGCTATATAACTGCCTCTATCAGAACGGGAGAGCTTGGGCAGACGTGAATTTGAAATCAAAATATCTCTGAAAATCGTAAATTGATTATTTTTAATATATGCCATACGCGTAGCGCAATTATCAACGGTAAGATGCTCCAGCAGTACGTAGGCATCTGCGGTGGATGTATCTATATCGGCATAAAATCGGATGCATTCAGAAGAGATATTGCGAAATGAGCAATTCCTGACAATCAACGTATCTACAACCCGTTCAATCTCATATTTTTCGGTTTCGGTCATTCGTATGGCTTCATCACCGATATCCCGAAAAGTACAATTTTCAATCCGCACGGTTCCTGCCTTGAGAGTAGGCTCTCCCGTTCCCGGTCTGAGAAAATAAATCGCATGACCCTCGGCTTCATTTTCCCAATCACCATCGTTATAGAAATTCCTGAAATCACAGTTTTTGATGATAATATTAAGCCCTTCTTTGGCAAATGTTCTCGGGAGCTCATCCGCCGGCCCATGACCCAGACGAATACCATGTTTCAGGCCATGGCTCTGGGGATGACCACCATCGAATATAATGCCCTCAAATGTAATATCATCATACACCCGGAACATTTCTATCTGTTTATCCGCTGCCTCAATAGGCCTTCCGTCACTGTGTGTAAAAATTGGCTTTTCCGCAAGTCCGGGCTTGGCCATTATTATCAATGGTTTTTTAATTTCGAAGTATACAGAATCCGTTGTAGTATAAACACCACCGCTTGTCACGAGAAAAAGTGTATCCACACTGGGTGTGGCGAATGCATAAGCCAGAGCCAGTTTGAAATCAATATTATCCTCGACATCGATACTCGTTTGCCCAAATGACAAACTTGTCAACATCAATAAAACTGTGAAAAAAGTAAAAATACGCATAAGGTACCTCCTGTTTGTTTGGTTTATAGTATATTTTTAGAATATTATCTTTTTATAAATTCGATATTCGATATTTGTTACTTGTTATTCGTTATTTGTTATTCTCATTTGCCAGCTGCTTTCGGCTATCATCGATCGGTTTCCTTCACGGATTACCCCAGGATTAATCCTGGGATAAAGGCAAGAGGTTGATGGCCGATAGCTCTCGTATTACAAAATTAAAAATTCCTGAATCAAATTAGCCGACGGGCAGATTCTTCTCCCGGCCTGATTCAGGATGACTCAAACTATTACAAACTATAACTATACGCCAAAGCCCACACGTTCATGCTTTCAGTCACATAATTTGTGTTGCTGTAATAAGAATCATAATATTTGAGACGACGGTTTTCATAGGCAATATCTATTCGTCCATAGCGCGCCAGGTACAAACTTGCCCCCAACGTATATCCTTTTGCCGTGGGACCACTGTCTTTTATGGCTGCGCCATCCGGGATAAAAGTGGCCGGTATATCACGATATCCGGCCATAATCGATAAGAAATCGAATGTCCGGAATTCTGCACCAAACTTCAAAATTTGCTGATCCACCCGGTCCCGCCGGGTATCATTCTCCCAGCTGTATTTAAATTTCGTTTTACTGTAAGGTGTAAACTGGTAATCAACAGCAAAAGTGAACCACTCGATTGGGGTAAAACGTGCACCAAAGGCAAAAGTCCCGGGAAATTCTGTATCATCTTT
>CAYULK010000214.1:0-5679 GCA_964445625.1 uncultured Calditrichota bacterium | reverse complement strand
TTTAAAATTAACATCTAATAAGATTACATAGAATTACATCCAATTACCTGTTTTGTTACCGTATTGTTACCGGAGATAAATTGCCAATATAGTCCAAACTAATGTGCACTGGGTAATTCATATTCCGTTTGCCACTCCCATTAATGATCCGCGACATGAGATCATTTAACAATCTGTATTAATTCATTTCTAATCTTAAACGGATCACCGTTTATTTCGGCGCGTATTCTTCCACTCAATGCTCGAAAAATTTGCTTTTGTTTATTATAAATTTGAATATTTTCGTTGATTGGTTCCTCACGTTCGTTTTCAGATAATATCACATAAGAAGATACTAAATCTTTTAATGCGAAGGATTCTTGCTTCTCTTTTAACCATACCCATGCCCCATGTATAGCAGCCCCTAACGCAGCACCTTCCCCTTCCACAGGAACAGTTTTTGTCATAAATATATCCGCGATGACCTGCCGCCAAACTTCCGATTGAGATAATCCACCAGTCAGCCGAATTTCTCTGGGTTTTACAGGCAAACGTAAAAAACCATCATAAAGATTTAAAATATGGCCCTCCAGAACAGCACGGCACAAATTCTCGCGTGTAAATTCATCCAGGCCAAATCCAAAGTATAAAGGCGCTGCATTTGGTACATCAGGTGTACGTTCCCCTTCGTACCATGGTATGAGTAATCGTCCATTATTGCCTGGTTCTGTTTTTTGCACAATTGAACTAAACTGATCATGAGTAATATCATATTGTTTTAAGATCTGATTGTATCCGTTGGCCAGGTTTGTTACACAAACCAAAGGCAAATAATTTCCCGTACTATCACAAAATACAGATATTTCGCCGGTCGAATCAATATACGGCTCTTCCAAAAGTGTATAGGCAGTGCCACTTGTTCCGAGACTAATGGTTACAATACCCGGTTCGACATTTCCTGTTCCTATTGCCCCATACATATTATCACCACTCCCGGCATCAATTTTACACTGCGGATTCAAACCGTATTTTTCAGCCAAATTTGAAGAAATAACTCCTATGCTTTTATCAGCGGGTTGAATATCAGGTAATTTACTTCGTAGTGTAGGATCGATACTTTTTACAACTTTATCGGACCATTTTCCTGTTCCCGGATGCCATAATGCCATACCGGAGGTATCACCGGGTTCCATTACTTTTACACCACCTGTCAGGTACCAGTTGATATAATTATGAACTAAAAAGAAGGTATCGGTTTCTTTGAATTTTTCAGGTTCATTCCTTTTGAAATGTAACATCTTCGAAGCCGTATAACCGGTGCGCTGACTATTGCCCACCTCAGCAATCATTTTATCTGTACCGCCGATTGCCTTGTTCAGCAGGTCGCACTCTTCCTGTGTGGAAAAATCATTCCACAATTTGCTGGTTGGCCGGGACAATTTGCCTTTCTTATCCAGTGCGACCAATCCATGCTGTTGTCCGGATACAGAGATACATCGTATCTGATCCTGTGTTACATCGGAGGTCTTCAGACCGTTGAAAACATTATCCACCGCTGAAATCCACATGAGGGGATCAGATTCCGAAACACCTTCCGGCAAACCCTGAATAACACCGTTTTTGGTTCTGAATTCCGGTAAATCAGTATCATAGTTAACTGAGTTTACGAATACGACCTGTTCTGATTTTGTATCGATGACGACCAGTTTACAACTCTGTGTAGAGACATCTATCCCTGCAAATAACATATTTAGCCTTCAGTCACTCTCATTTAATGTATCGATTAATCAAACTTTCATACAATTCCTGTTTGCCACTGCCTTGCTTCGGTTCACCATACTTCTCAGCAAGAGCAGCAAGTTCATCCAGCCCTAATTCATTTTTCTCAAATCGTTGTCCTTCGCCGGAATTATAACTGTTGTAGCGCTTTTTTTTCATTTCCGGATAATTTGAATTTCGCAAAATATCATCCGCTATCAAAAGAGCCCGCGCCAGAGTGTCCATCGAACTAATATGAGCAATGAAAACATCTTCCAAATCGGTGGAACTGCGGCGGGTTTTGGCATCAAAATTCATTCCGCCCTTTCCCAGACCATTAATATTTAATAATACTAACATTATTTCAACTGCATCATACAAGTTTTGAAGAAATTCATCGGTATCCCAGCCATTGTGCGGATCACCCTGATTAATATCCAGACTGCCCAGCATTCCCGCATCAACAGCTGTTTGAATTTCGTGAGCAAAGGTATGCCCCGCTAAAGTGGCATGATTGTTTTCAATATTGATTTTAAAATCATCTGCCAAACCGTAATGACGCAGAAAACCGATGACGGTAGCGGTATCATAATCATACTGATGTTTGGTGGGTTCCATCGGTTTTGGCTCACTCAGGAATGTCCCCTTAAAACCAATTTGCCGGCCATAGTCGCGTGTCTTTTGCAGAAACATCGCTAAATGCTCCTGTTCACGCTTCATATCCGTATTAAGCAATGAAAAATAACCTTCCCGTCCGCCCCAGAACACATAGTTGTCACCACCCAATTCCAAGGTGGCTTCCAGGGCATTTTTAACCTGCGCCGCGGCGTGAGTGAGTGCCTGAAAATCCGGATTAGTTGCTGCACCGTTCATATAACGGGGATGAGAAAAGACATTAGCAGTTCCCCATAGTAATTTAACGCCCGATTCCTGCTGCTTCTGTTTGGCTAACCGGACAAATTTCTGCAAGATTTGTTCTGATTCTTTTACCGACTTGCCTTCCGGGGCCAGATCGCGGTCGTGAAAGCAATAGAACGGCACACCCAGTTTAGTAATAAACTCAAAGGCGGCATCCAGTTTATCCTTTGCCCGCTGCATCGGGTTACTATTTTCCAACCAGGGCAGCAACTGGGTTCCAGGGCCAAACGGGTCTTCACCGGTTCCACAGAAAGTATGCCAGTAGGCCACCGCAAAGCGAAAATGCTCTTTCATTGTTTTGCCAGCCACAAAACGATTCTCATCATAGAAACGGAAAGCAAGCGGGTTATCGGAATCAATCCCTTCAAAAGAGATTTTAGAAATATCCGGGAAATATACTTTTTCCCCAATTGTTACTTTTGTTGACATAGGTAAATTCCTCTATATTTTTTTAAACATGATAATAGGATTAACTATATTTTTTTGACTTGACTGAAAGTCATATTCTGTTAGAAGTCTCATTTCTCTCGTCTTTTTTTCAATATAATTAATTTTCAAATCCTATTTAGTCGTCACTGAATATTCGTTTAAGCTTAATATAAATAAAATGTTACACCGAAATAACAATTGCGGAATATTTCAATTTGGGTCAGTATTTATTCCATCTTCTTCCCATAATCAAGTTTATAATTAGTGGTCACCTGAGGGAAACTAGGCACCATGACATGAAATGGCACATTTGTTTGCATGACAATCATATCTAAACGTGTTAATTGGATATTATTAAACTCTTCCACATTAACACTGATGTAATCACTATACTTTTTTTGTAACTCAGTTATATACGGATTCAGATAATCTTCGATAACGATGATATTACTCAGACTATCTGGCAAATTGGGGATTGTTCTTAAATATTGATTTTTCTGATATTGAGATAAAACAGCATCGTGCCACATTTGTGTATAACGTCTCACAGCAGTGACATCTTGATAACCGTGTTTGTAAGCTTCCTGGGTTAAATACTTATCTCGAATCATATCGACAATCGCAAGTCTGTAGTGTTCTGCAAATTTCGTATCCGGTGGTAAGTTTCCCCGGAACACCAGCGGATGTTTCTGGATTTCTTCCTTAAACTTTCTCACCGACCAGACCTGATCTTCTATCCGCAACAATGAATTATCGAGTAATTCTTCCACTCCATCTGCCAGATGATTCAATTCGGGATTATCTCCATCTCTATTGAAAACCGCATCCATGAATAAGTCTTGTTTTTCCCTTGCTGATCGGATGTACAACGGACCAACAAGACTCACCAGCTTGTTAAAGGTATCAGAGTCAAAATCAAGCTTTTTCCCTTCCATAATACTGACAACAAATTTATCATAAATTTTTAATGCTTCAGCTTCCGTTAATTTTTCCTTTACTTCGTCCCATCTTTTTTTGCGGGCACTTTCAGAAATTGCAAGTTCATCAGTCCAACCCACAATTTTTATCACAATATGATCATCAGTACCAATTTTAATAGGCCCAATCACAGAATCTTTGATAATACCATCCGTAAAAATAGCTTCCCTGATCTTAGGGTGATCCTGAGAGTTCCACGTGACTGTTTTTTTCGGAATATTCTCTTCAGGCCAAAGTTGTTTATACAGGATTTCAAACATTTCCTTTTTGGTTGCTAATAACTCGCCAGCAATAGCAGCAACACTATCATTCCCAATGTTAAAGAATTCTATATTATATGTCCGACCGGCGACATCAAATACCTTCTGTATCTCTGAATTCTCCAGCTGTACTTTTTCAAATCCTTCCTTGTGCAGGAGCCACTCTCGCATAGCCTGTTCCTGACGCCCCTGGATATATAATTGGAATTGTTTGCCTTGAGCCAGATCATTATTTTCACCGGCCTCTATGGCCAGCATCTTTTCCGCAATTAATGAATTTAAAATGATCTTTTTATGAATGTTGTTGTCTCCGTTGCAGTAAGCGGGTCGGATTGTATATTCTGCGCGACGCATAAAATCGTCCAGGGAAATTGTGTTCTCTCCAACTTGGGCAAGAATAACCTCACCGACTTCAGTTTTTTCTACATCGTCACAAGAAACAATAGTCAAAGCAAATGCAATTAACATATAACTAAAAATTATTTTCCATCTCATGTGATACAAAAATCTCATTAATTCTCTCCAGGATTTATAGTTTTAAATAATTCACTATTTTCACCAATTCGCAGGATTAATTCAAATTTATTTTAAAAATCTAAAATCAATATATTTAAAAAGACCATTTCTAATAGATTGTAAAATTCATCCTCTGCCCATGTTGCCCTTCTTTCTATTGATGGCGTATTGTCTATTATTCGTCCGAACGTATAGATTCCCAGATCATCGAAAAAGTGATTTGTGTCGCTTCTCGTCACCTGCCAATGCAATAGAGGTTCTTCTCGCCACGTAGGAGTATTCTGTCGCGGACCAGCACGGGTGTTGCGACAAAGTAATCTTCAAACTCCGTTTGATTCAGGACCTGCATCCTACTCGGTGTGACCTCACATACATATACCGCACCCTCTTCACGACAGATATACAGTTTATTTCCCGCAAGGACGGGAGAACTATAGAACATTCCTCCCCCGCGTGGTAGTTTTGTTTGCCACAGTTTTTCACCTGTCTGGATATCCAGACACCATATCTTACCTTTAAAATTGACGATATAAACTTTACCATCATTGGCAACCGGTGTAGCGACATCTGTACCAATGCCCTTCTTTTCCCACAGGCGTGCCGTCTCAGTGATGTCGCCAGTACCACCAATTTTCACCCCTGTCAGAAATTTTTCTCTACCGTAGGGTACAACGACAATGCCCTGAGAAATAGCCGGTGAAGCAATGACGCGCCACTTAGACTTCTGTTCCGGGTTGAATCCGCCGCACTCCCAGATAAGTTCACCCGTTTCCACGCTGTGGCAGGTGAGGTGATCGGCACCCCACACCACCAGCGTGTTGCGGTCGTCTTCGGTAATTAC
>CAYULK010000213.1:0-5683 GCA_964445625.1 uncultured Calditrichota bacterium | reverse complement strand
AATCATCGTAAACATAATTCCCCAATTCACTGAGGCATTACGGTGGAAACACCTTCGTTAAATCTACATTTTTTAATCACTTCCGGCAATTTTTTTCTTTATTAATTCTGGTTAATACATTTGCAACACATAGGCTTTTTTTCTAAACTTAGATTCAATTCTTCAATTGCGGAGCACATAGTGGGAAAAACGCTGATAATTTTATTCGTTTTTTTTGCATTAGTATCATGTACTGAGAAAAAGCCTCTTATCCGGGAAATCCAAAAGCTGGAATTTTCACGCGTCAGATCTCCGGAACTATTTGATAAATATATTGGTAACGAAGACCCTTTGATCAGAAAGCAGGTGGCAATTTCTCTCGGAAGAATTCAGGATACAGTTCACTTGCCGGTATTAAAAAAAATAACAGAAGATTCCAATCCCGAAGTAGTTGGAGAAGCAATATTCTCGATCGGACAGATTGGAAGTGCCGATAGTCGCGATTTTCTCTTCAATCTTTTTAAAAATGAAGAATTCGGAGAATACAAAGTAAAAATTATAAATGCACTGGGGAAAGTTAAAGGAGAAGAAACAGTAAATCTTCTTTTAAAAATGATTCCCTCCTTAGAGGATTTATTATGCGCTGAGGCCATTTTCGGAATTTCATTTCAAACAACCAGGAAAAATAAAAAGAAAGTAGGCAGACTAATAGCACCTTTTCTTGAGAATGAAAATATAAACATTCAGAAAGCAGCAATGTATTTTTTTTCGCGCCATCCATACTCCCGGGTCGCGAAAATGTTAATTGAAAATATTCCTGATAAAAAAAGCCTGGCAGATAAATATCGTATGAAAGCATTGGATGGAAGTATCACCAAGTATCTTATTTCTGCCTGGGATACATTAATGGTGGATTCTCTTCAGAATGATTTAATCTGGCAATTGAATAATCGAGAAATTACCTGGCAACATAAATATTATCAGATGTCGATAATGGCCCAATTTTCAGATTCAATCACGACAAAGACTCTAATCCGTTTTTTAAAGAATGATAATCCACATCTAAGAAAACAGGCAATATCATGCCTGGGCCGACAAAATATTCCCGGGACAAAGAAGACTCTTTTAAATTATTATAATGAGGCTACCTGGACCGAAAAAGGTGAAATAATTATCATATTGGCACGTATGGATCGACATCTGACCTATCGCCTGATTCAGCAGAATCTTGACCAGGGGCCGCTGTATTTTAAGCAATTATTGTTAAAAGCATTGGCGCAAATAAAGGATCGCGCCAGCATAAGACAGTTAAGACAATTCTTGATTGTACCCAATATCAGACTAAACTTAACCGCCTTTCTGGAACTTGACAGATTAAAAAGAATGTCCTATAAGTATGTGCGACCATTTCTGGAATCCGGAGATCTTGTAATGACAACGATTGCTGCCGGCTGGGTTGCAGAAAATCCTAACAGCGGCAACCTTAATGATCTGATTCAGGCCTATGACAAATTCACTGAGCCGGATGGTGTGGAACCAATGCAGGCCATACTAAGTGCTGTGGAAGTCCTAAATCTACCTGAATCACACTCCTTTTTAGAACAGGCGTATTTACAGGCAAAAAGTGCTGCACTGGTAAATCAGGTTTCAGACATATTGGATAAGTTTGATGTGAAAAAAGTTTCCCGACCCCAGGTTCAGGATGTTTTATTTATACCGGATACATTGGTTAACGCAAATGATAAAATAGAAGTGATGTTAAAAACCTCACGGGGCGAAATAATCATTGAGTTGTTTCCGGAAATAGCGCCTGCTACTGTATCAAATTTTGTTTATCTTGTAAAAAAGCAATATTATGACAATATAATGTTCCATCGTGTGGTTAGTGATTTTGTTATTCAGGGCGGAGATCCGGATGGTACAGGTTGGGGCGGACCGGGATACAGCATTCCCTGTGAGTATGGATCGAAACCTTTCCTGAGGGGAACAGTCGGAATGGCAACAGCCGGTAAAGACACCGGCGGTAGCCAGTTTTTTATCTGTCATTCAGAACAACCACATCTTAATGCGCGCTATACTGTATTCGGGACAGTAAAGTCAGGTATGGATGTGGTTGATCAAATTCAGATAGATGATATAATAAATCAGACAATCATACTAAACTGAGGTATTATCATGAAAGTAAAACTATTTTATCTGTTATTTGTACTCGTCTTGTCCGGATCGCTGATGAGTCAGGATACAAGTCTGACTCTAATGGCACAGGCTGATGGTTTCCATGCGGAGTTTGATAATAAAGGTGCATTGGAGCTATATAAAAAAATTGTTGAATCAGATTCCCTTAACTATGAAGCTAACTGGAAAGCAGCCAGAACATACATTGATATTGGTGAGACATTAGAGGATGATGAAAGAGCTGATTATTATTTACAGGGAGAGATATATGCACGCCGGGCAGTACGTGCTGATACAACAGGATCAAAAGGTCATCTGCAGTTGTCTATTGCTTTGGGCCGGGTTGCCCTGGATGCCAGTGCCAAAGAAAGAATCCGTATGTCGAAAGAAATAAAGAAAGAAGCTGATCTGGCGGTAAAATATGATCCTAATGAAGATATCGCCTACCATGTGCTGGGTAGATGGAATCGTAAAATTGCAAATCTAAGCTGGATCGAAGAAACATTCGCCAACATGTTCCTGGGCGGAGTTCCGGAAGAAGCAAGCGATGAAAACGCGGTTAAAAATTTTCAAAAAGCTATTGAATTAAAACCCGGATATATTAATCATCATCTGGAGTTGGGCATTACTTATGAATTAATGGACATGGAGCAGGAAGCCGCAGCAGAATTTCAGCAGTGTATCGATTTACCGGAAACTCATTTTAAAGATAAGGTATACAAAGCACAGGCGAAGGAGCTACTGGAAGATTTATAATAAAATGCCCCGGGCAATATCCTTCGACTTTTGGAATACATTATATGCGGATGGTGCGGAAGATAAACGAAGAATTTTGCGAAAAGAATATTTTGCTTCCATAATTAGCAGTTATAGAGATCTTGAATCATGTGAGATTGAGCAGGCATTTACGGCCGGGTCGAATTTTTTTTTAGATAATTGGATTAATAACTCCATTACACCAACAGCAGCTGATCGAATCCGGTTTATGGCGAAATATCTCAGTGTAGAACTATCGGAAGATCATATCCGGAATACTGTAGAATTCTTCGGACAAATGATTTTTGAGGTTCCGCCACAGGAGATTGATTTTGTAAAAGAAATGATTCCCACATTAAGCGCAAGATATCCATTGGGTATTATTTCTGACACCGGTTATATCTCAGGTAAATATATCTGTAAATTTTTGGGTCAGGAAAATCTGCTTGAATATTTTTCATCATTTATTTTCTCAGATGAAAATAAATATTCCAAACCACATATATCTGTATTTAATAAAACAGCAAAAAAGCTCGGAATATCAACTCAGGACCTGATACATGTCGGTGATCTGGAGCGCACAGATGTTGCCGGAGCAATAAATGCCGGATGTACTTCCATAAAATTTACCGGAGCGAATCATGATATAGTTGATGATGGCAGCACACCTTATATAGTGGCCAAATATGAAGATTTCCTGAAAATACTTCCGGGCTGAAAATATCCGGCTAGCAATTGATAATTTTCTAAAAGTATGCTGTTGCAGCTAAAAACTTTTTTATTTCCAACGGATCGCCGGGGCGATTAGCAAAGTTTAAAAAAAACAAAAAGCAATTTTCAAGCAACAAACAACTTATAATCTACAAATTTTAAAATTATAAAAAGGTATTTACAGATGATTAAAAAAACAATTTGGACAGGTATATTTTTGATTGTTTTAGGGGTTGGGGCATTTTTACTGACAGGCAGCCAGAGTTATACTGCGCTAATTCCATCGATATTTGGCTTACTGATTGCAATTTGTGCTCTGATCGCGCGAAAAGAGAATCTCAGAAAAATTGCCATGCATATTGCCCAGGGCCTTGCCCTCCTTGGATTTTTAGGTTCCGTTTCAGGTTTGATCAAAGTGGTAATATTTGTTTTTGGAGCGGGTATATTAGAAAGACCCTCCGCATCCGTTGCTCAAACCATCATGGCTGTAATTTGTTTAATCTATTTAATTTTGGGCTACGAACATTTATACAGGCTCGTAAAACAACGGCTTAATCTGTTAACCTGAATTATTCATCAAATTAAAGATGATTTTTTACTATTCTCGTTCCCAGGTTGTACCTGGGAACGCATAAAACCGAGATGGTCATCCTGCCCCCGCCTGAGGCGGGCGGAATGACGTTAACGACTTTTTTAGAGTAGACTCAACTATTATTTCAAAATTTCTAAAACGATCGTTTTTCTTCTTAATTTTGTGCTTTAAAATTATTATTTTAGGTCGAAGATATGAAACATCAAAACTAAAATTGGGGTAATGATGAAATCCATCAGTTATGTTGTTTACTTGATAATACTATTAATTACCGGGGTATGTACTGCCCAGCGAGTTAATATTGCGGTTCTTGATCTTGATCCGACCGGCGTTACGGCAGAGGAATCACGGTTTCTCTCGGACAGATTGCGCACAGAACTATTTGAAACCGGAGAGTTTCAGGTGGTTGAACGGGGGAAAATGCAGGAAATACTGAATGAACAGGGTTTTCAAAATACCGGATGCACATCGGTGGAATGTGCGGTTGAAATAGGCCAATTGTTGAACGTCAACAGAATTGTTGCCGGCGCGCTTGGTAAAATTGAGGATATTTACTCAATCAGTTTGCGCATGATAGATGTGCAAACCGGGGCCATTATAAAAACAGCAACCGAGGACTTTGAGGGCAAACTGAGCGAAGTACTCACAGATGTAATTCCCGAGGTGGCCGGGCGTCTGGCCGAAGAACAGATTCAGAAACCTGTTGCAGTAGTAGCGGGGTCAACGGAATTAACAGGAACAGAGAATGAAAAATCACGGTATTCACTATATCTAAAATATGGAATTGCCATTTTGGCGTATACATCAGAGTTAAATAATCAGATAAAAAACTTTCGCGAAAAGACAGAAATTGACCTGCCTGATTTTCCAAATCATAATAATATTTCGCTCGAGGGGCAGTATTATCTAAGTAAGGACTGGCAGGTTAAACTAGGGCTGGTTGTTCAAACACTATATTCCGGCTGGCAGGTAGATTTCAATATCCTGCCGGATAAATATGAAAATATTACCCTGGAAAGAAAATACAGATTTATCAACTGGTATATCGGCGCCAATTACAACTTCTGGCGCCCGTCAGAAAACTACAGGTGGTATGTCGGTTACGATGTAGGTATTACCGGACTGGAATCTTTTGTCAAACAGGCATACACACCCACTTCGGGTGACCCGGCCCACCGGGAAGATACGTATACTTACACTAAATTTTCCCTGAAACTGGACATTGGGATCGAATTCCAGCTTAGCAAATCATTTGTTCTGGGTGGCGAGATCGGCACACAAATTTTAGGCGAATATGATACATCAAAAGAACAGATAAGCCCGGATTTTCCGGATGACCTGGATAAGATAGTATTTCCGGAAAAAATAAATGCATCCGGAATGAGAATGGTGCTCTTTCTGGGATATATGTTTTAATGTAATAGTTCAGCCCACCAAATACACGAACGGCCACTAAAAATATATAAATTA
>CAYULK010000212.1:0-5762 GCA_964445625.1 uncultured Calditrichota bacterium | reverse complement strand
GGGGTCTGCACAGCAGTATTTTACCCCGGATGCTCAGACAAATCAACAATTAAAATCCGGTGATTTAAACCCCCTCTCTTTTTTTGGTGTAAGTAAAACACCGGATGGATTAGTTATAAATCCACCGCTGCAGGAGGGTTGGACGTGGCTGGCAGTTAAGGATTTGTCCTATAATGATGAGCAATTAAGCTTCTTTTTCGTCGACGGCTGGCTGTTTACCGATAAATCAATAGTTACAGCTCACCGTCGGCAAAAGTATCAGCGAAATGTTACGAAACTTATTAAGTCCAATGTTTTCACTCTGGCTTTTTATAAGGAAAAAGCGATTGAAAAAGAACTCTGTATATTTATTGCCTCTGAGACCGATATTCAGGCCAGGTTGGTTATTGATAAAAAACTTTGGGGAGAAGAAAAGGAAATCGTTTATAATCTGAAAGCCGGGGCAGGCCATTTGATTAGTGTCCTGAAAACACCTGATGAATACCGGCCCCTGTTTCAACCAAATGAAAAAGCTGCAAGAAGAACGATTTTGTTGAATAAAGACTGGAAATTTATCCGCAAGGATGTTACCGCCGGATATAAATCAGATTTTGCAGATAGTGACTGGCAGAATGTATCCATTCCTCACTGCTGGAATACCCGGGATGTTGTTGATACAAGAAATTTTAATGACGGTTTCGAGGTTTATCAGGCCTTCTATCGCGGTCCGGGTTGGTACCGAAAACAGTTTTTGTTCAATGCCTCAAAAAAGGACAGGAAAATATTTTTAGAATTTGAAGGGGCAAATCAAATTGCAGAAGTTTGGCTGAACGATCATTATCTGGGGAAGCACATTGGTGGCTATACCGGTTTTTCATTTGATGTAACCAATAATATCCGGCCGGGTGCTGATAATGTCCTGGCAGTCCGTGTAGATAACGCGTATAATTATGATATACCGCCGCATACTGCTGATTTCATTATGTATGGCGGACTTTACCGGGATGTAAGGTTGATCATTAAAGACAAACTGTTTGTAGACGATCTGAAGATTATTGCGCCTGAAGTCGATTTGAATCTGGCAAAAACAATAATTCATACCCTGGTGACAAACGATAGCAAAAAGAAAAGGGATTTTTCTTTGTTAACCAACATCGTCAGTAAACAGGGGGAAATAGTTGTTTCCGATCTTAAGAAGGCGGGCATTGACCCCGGATCATCCCTGGAAATTATATCGGAATTATCCGGAATTAAATATCCACACCTGTGGAGTCCGGAGGATCCATATATATATACAGTCTATTCCACTCTTTTTTCCGGGGGACAGCCTGTTGATGAAGTGAAATCTTCGATCGGATACCGCTGGTATTCTTTTGACGCGGACAGTGGATTTTATTTAAACGGAAAATCACTGAAATTGAAAGGCGTCAACAAGCACCAGGATTACCAGGGACTGGGAAATGCCGTTCCTGATTCACTACAAGTCCGGGATATTGGGATCATTAAGGAAATGGGAGCTAATTTTATTCGTCTTTCCCATTATCCGCACGATCCTTCAGTACTTGAAGCCTGTGATCGCTTGGGTATGCTGGTCTGGGAAGAGATTCCTCTGGTAAATACTGTCGGCGGTGAAAAATTCGCCGGAAACACAAAACAAATGATGCGTGAAATGATTGACCGGGATAAAAACCACCCCTCGGTGATTTTGTGGGGTATCACCAATGAATCGGCAATGCCTTTTACAAATGCAGAACAGGTTCCACGAATTAAAAAATTGCTGCAGGATTTACACAAAATAGCCAAAGAGATGGATCCTTCACGTTTGACAGTACAGGCACACAATCATTTTAAAGATATTTCACTGGCAGGTATTACCGATGTCATTGGCCGTAATCGCTATTTCGGTTGGTATCAGGGTGGACTTGACGATTTTGATCAGGCCCTGGAAGATGAACGTACTGCTCACCCGGATTGGAAGGTTGTTATTAGTGAGTATGGGGTAGGAAGTAAAAGGGGCTATCATGTTGATGATCCGGTTGCCTGGGATTTTAGTGAAGAGTACCAGCTTGATTTTCATGAACATTATTGGCGGGCGATAAATCAGCGCCCCTGGATAGCCGGTGGTATCGTGTGGAATATGTTTGATTTCGGATCCTTCGTTAAGGTGGGTAATATTCCGCGGGTTAACCAAAAAGGCCTGTGTGACTTTTCAAGACAGCCAAAAGATGCCTACTATTTTTATCAGAGTCAGTGGGCAGAAAAACCAATGGTCTACATCGTATCTCATACCAGGCGATTTTATGATAAATTAAAAAATGATACAAAAAGAATTCGTGTTTACAGCAATTGTGATTCTGTTGAATTGTTTCTGAATGGAATTTCATTGGGTGAAAAAGAGAAACAATATGTTTATCACTGGGATGTTTCATTCAATGCAGGTGAAAATATCTTAAAAGCAGTGGCGGAAAAAGGTGATATCGTCATTAAGGATAAAATAATGCTAAACTATAGACAGGCTGTGGCAAAATAGAATCTGAAACACCTGTAAACCGGCAGGGGAGTAAAAGTATGATTGTAAATTATTCGGAACAATGCGGATTGCAAAACCTGAGATTTATATGTTGGATGTCCTTTATCATTTTTTTACCCGGTATTTTTCTGTTTGGTCAAAATAGCGGGGATATTGAAATATCCTATGTCAACAACATATTATCCATCCAAAATAACCTGTTTGAAAGACAATTCAGGGCCGAAAGTACTTCAACCGGCCATGAATTTTATCCAATATCCTGGAGGGATAAGCGTACCGGAACTGAGTTAATGTCCGGGGAGAGTAAGGATTGGTTCAACTTTAGTCTTGAAGGTTTGTTGATACAAAGCGAAAATGGTGGATGGGAGTATGTTAGATACCAGCGGCGGGATCTGGAAAATGGCGGGGTTGAAGTGATTGTAAGCCTATCCTGCCAGAAAGACATAATTCCTGAACTTAATAATATTACCCTGAATTATTATCTTCAAATATTTCCGGATTCCCCCATTATGCGTGAAAAACTGGAAATTCTTCCTCAGAACAATACTACCGTTCATCTGAGTAAATTTGATGACGCTATTTATCTTTCTTTTCCCAGGTATTCACTTAAAAAATCTGTCGATGGAGTTTTAAAGATGCGGGAAAGCAAACTCGCCCAATGGCTGGGTGAGGTTTTAAGTGATATTGACTGGAGTCTCCGGCCTGATGATCGCCTGCAGTTATCAGGGGGAAAAGCCGGTAGAAATTTATCGCAAAATCACATGTATCATCCAAAACGAACTGAAATGGAGTTATCAGATGAAAGATCCAAATCAGCAGTAAAAGGACCCATCGCTTTCTTCTTAGATGAGAAAGCAGGATATGGCTATATTCTTGCCTATGAACATGGATCCCCTGATGATGACAGCACACAAAACTACCTGGAAATTTCAACAAAGCTGGCGGGTCAGGATAGATTTCAATATCAGGTGAAGGCATTAAAAGGCGCCTATTATGATCAGGAACCCGTGACAAAAGAAAGGCCGTATTCGACTGTATGGGTGAATGTCGGATATTTTTTTGGTACTGATTTCGATATCGCTGAAGCCACATTCTGGAATTTCATTTATTTTAATCAGAGCGAACATCTGGCACCAAGAAAACCAACGATTTATTATAATACATGGGGTATGCAAAGAGATGAACAAAAAGAAAAGAAAATTCGTCCTCAGGATGTGATTACGGAATACCGGATTCTAACAGAGATCAGTTATGCAAAACAGCTAGGCGTTGATGTTTTTGTAATTGACGATGGCTGGCAGAATTATTTTGGTGACTGGCAGCCGGTGACTGATCGTTTTCCCAACGGTTTTGCAGGAATTAAGTCTAAATTAGATAGTCTGGATATGAGAATGGGGCTCTGGATGGCCGCTGAAGGAATCGATCCCGCATCCAAAGTGTATCAAAGCCATCCGGAATGGCTGGTACGCAATGCCGATGGTTCAGAAACAATCGGCAGATGGAATAAACCGATAGGTTGTTTCTCCAGTGATTATAAAAAATATTTTACAGAATTATGCAAATACTGGATTGATCAGGGCTTTACTTATTTTAAATGGGATGGATTAGACAAACATCTCTGTTACTCTCCTGATCATGCCCATGGTGATACTAGCGTTGATCCAGAAGAGCGGGCATTTCGCAGTGGTTATGATTTTATACTTGCGGTGACGGATATTGCCCGCGAAATCACCGAGTATAATCCAAAGGTTGTCATCGTATATGATATGACCGAGAAAATGCGGAATGTCGGATTAGCCTTCCTGAGTGAATCAAGATTTTTCTGGATAAATAACGGGGCCACCTGGTATGATGATCTGAGTACGTATCGGGCAAAATCCATCCGCACTGTTACGAATGAATATAACCGGATTATTCCTACGATTCTGCAAACATCGGCAAACTATCCGCATCAGTCGGAAATGTACGGGGCACAAAACTATAATGTTAACACGACTCTTCTTGGCGGCGGTGGCTTTTGGGGTGATCTTTCTGAATTGACATCCGAAGAAAGAGATAAAATTGGTGAAGTTATAAAAATTTATAAAAGAGTAGCCAGGACAGTCGTTTCAACCAGACCAATTGTTTCCGGCAATATTGGGTCATCGCCGGAAATTTATGAATACCTAGATCCTGAAAAATCAGAGGGACAGGTTATTGCTTTCAGCGGAAGTGCTTTAAAAACATCTTATCATACACAACCATTAAATACCGAAAAATTCTTCTGTGTCCTTCGTAATGCCTTTAAATTAGAAGAAAATGGTTCCATTAATCTCCCGTTATTTTTTCCTCAGCCGGATGCAACCTGTGCAGCATTTATTATTTCAGCACATTTTCCGGTACGGATAAAGAGCTCAACATGCTGGCTAAAGTCTGCAGAGGTAACAGGAGATAAATCATTCGTGTTTGTCAATGGTGCGCCTGGTAAACAATATATTATTTGGCCGGAAATTTTAGGTGAACCACGGGTAATTACGAATGATAAAGAAAATACAAAAACTCAAATTAAGCACATCAGAAATGAGTACCAAATTTTGATACAAGAATTAATCCCTGATATTAAGGTTATCGTTTCTTCCAAAACTCAATAAAAGAATGAGATGATTTAGCATGAATTATGCATCAAAATCACGAAAATATGTAAACCTGAAATTTTTTCATAATCTAACAGTTGAGACCCTGAAATAAATTCAGGGTGACAAAATTGTAAAATATTTAAATATTTTTCAGAAATTTTGTGATAGAAAAAGTTAAATTTTAAAATGGTGACAGCTTCTTGTTAATAGAATTATTACTTCCTTAACATTATTTATGATTTTTATCTTAACTATCCCCGGGATCGCTTCAGATTATCCTGCAGTTCCTGCCGGACATCCACGGGTATTTATAACTCCTGAAGATATACCGGTACTGCAGATTAAAAAAAATGATCCGGAATTTCAGAAACTATGGAATGAAATAGTAATACTGTTTAACAGTCATTTTTTATCGGCGGCATTAGTATATCTGGTCAATGGCGATAATACAAAAGGTTTATGGGCAGTGAGCCAGGCTTTAACAGCAGTTCAAAATAAGCCTGGTACAAGTGATGCAATAAACAAATCAAGTAATATTATGAACCGCGCTGTCTGTGTTTATGATTGGTGCTATAATTTATTTAATCTTAGAAAACCACCTTCTTTGAAGGTGGTAATGTGCATCTTGCTTTGCATGT
>CAYULK010000211.1:0-5798 GCA_964445625.1 uncultured Calditrichota bacterium | reverse complement strand
AGAAAAAAATGAATTCAACTATATCAGCTGCCTGGCTGATACATCATTATCAGGAACATATCCTTTTTATTTTATACCGGATAAAACTGTTCAATGGCAAAAACTACTGGACTGGCAATTATCTGATGAAAGAAATTATGTCAATAAAGTGTTCAAAGAATCAAGTGTGATTACTTTTAACTATCTATCTGATCCGGATCCACAATCAATTGACAATTCTATCGATCTGGCCGAATCGAGATATTTCCTATACGAATTGAAAATTGTAACAGATAAGGAATACATTTTTACCGGTAAAGCCAGGATGAAACTGATTAAGAATGAACTCTCCCTCTGGTCAATTTATTATTGGGAAGATGCACGCGATGATTCGGAGAATCCGGATACATGGTCAAAGTTAAAATCCGACTATAAAAATTAGTGTGTTGGTCGTTCACGATCGGGTGCATAGGCGTCTACCTAAGAATTAGCCTGTCATAATTAGTGATTTACAGGCTAATTCTTGGGTTGACGCGTATTTGCTTGGGCTGGGTAATTATGTACAAGTGTTTCACAATCCTTCTGTTTGCTCTGGTTATGCCAAGCTGCATTTTTGCACCGGGGCTTTCAGATGAAGAGATTGACTCTTCTAATATCATTACTCTTCAGGAGACACCCTGGGACGTGCTGGCAAATTTCAATTATGCTTATAAATTTGCCGACTCGCTGATTTACAGTGATGTGTTGGATTCAAGTTTTATATTTGTATCAAAAAATTATTCAACATCACCTCCCACAGATATTATCTGGGGGCGTGATGTAGATATTAAAACCACGATGGGGATGTTCCGCCATTTTAATGTATTGGAACTGACCTGGCGGGAAGGTTGGGATAATCCTGATAGATATGACTTTGTAGATTCGACAAAAACAAATATGAAAACGATAGTTACCTTTCAATTAACCCTTGACGGCGGGAGAGAAATTCCGACTATCAAGGGAGAAGCTTTTTTTGAATTTGCTCCCCGTGAGAGAAAAATATGGCGTATTGTCAGATGGGAAGATTTATCCAGTTTTTAATTATGGAGGTTTAATGAGTCGCTTAGCAGTTAATATTGATCCGATTGCCCTGATACGGAATTCGTTTACAAAAGACATTCCTGATCCGGCACATATGGTGGTGCTGGCAGAAATGGGTGGCGCGGAATCTATTGTGTGTCATCTGCGTGAAGATTTAAAGACAGTTAATGAACGCGATGTGCGCATCATGTTAGAGGTTGCAAAAACACATTTTAATGTTCGCTGCAATGTTAACGCTGAGATTATTCGAAAATTGTTGACTGTGAAACCTGATATGATCACATTTGTCGCCTCGGACAGTCGGACCTCCATCGAATCACAACCGGTCGAACTGGAATCATTCGCTGAAACAATAGGAAATCTTACAGCTGATCTGCGCGCAAATGATATTATGTCCAGTGTTTTGATTAATCCTGATATCACCCTGGTAAAAATTGCCAGCCGTCTCGAACTTGATTATGTCGAAATCTACACAAATCATTATGCTTCATCTGAAGATTTAGATCAACAGATATCTGAGTTGGAAGAAATAAATAATATTGCTATTGCCGCAAATAAACTCGGTATGGGAGTCAATGCCGGAGGTGGTCTCAATCAGGAAAATCTACGGGATTTAGCCAAAATCCAATACCTGGAAGACCTGATAGTGGGAAATGCAGTTGTGGTTAAATCTCTGGCGATTGGTTTTGAACATGCCGTTCGCGATTTTGCCGGTTTGATCTGATACAAATACCTATTTGAACAGAATTTATTTTCATGAGACCAAATTCAGTATTAATTATAGTATTACTCATTTCGATTTTCAGCATTGTCCGTTCTGAAAATCAGAATTATCGATCTTTAGTTGCTTCATCAACAAGCAATCCTGTGAGCTTTCTGGATACCTGGGAAGTTTCGTTCGATGATGAACAACAAGCAGAACCGGCTAATATCCCCGGAATGTTTCATGCTAATGCTTCGAAAGTACTGTTAAAGACAGATTTTGAAATTCCTGACTCACTTAAAAATTTGCATTTGGAGATTCATTTTAATGGAATTCAGGGTTATGCGAGGATCAGTCTGAATAAGAATCTCATTCTTACCCATCCCGACTATCCGTCCCCCTTTACCATCAAAATCCCCGCAGATTGGGTCAAATCCAATGGTAAAAATTATCTGGAAATTCTCATCTCCCCACCCGATCGTGAGACAGAAGGCTTTCCTCAGTATGCCCATATTTTCCAACCGGCAAAATTACTGGCTGTTACCGGAGAGATTTATATTGAATGGCTGAAAGATATTCATTACAGTAAGTTTAATTATACCTACAATGCGAAAAGTCTGAATATTAACTATAACCTGAAAATCGACAAAAGTGATACTCTGCGCAACGGGAAATATAGCAAACTCCGCTTTGAGGAAAAACTAACAACTCGTTCCGGAGACCCGATATTTAGCAGATTTGAATATATCAATTTTCGCAAACAGACAAAAAAAACCTCACGATCCATTGCCCTGCGAAATCCGAAACTTTGGTCACCGGAATCACCCGATTTATATAAAATCGAACTACACACCTACGCGGGAGGAAAACAGATTGCTTCATTTTCAAAGATTATCGGGCTACGGACTTTGCAGGTAAAACGCGGTGTCATTTATTTAAATGATCAGCCTGTACAGGTGCAGGGTATCACATACAGGACAGCAACAAAAAACCGTCCCATGACATTACACCAAATGGAAAAAGACCTGAATACAATAAAAGAACTCGGGTTTAATGCTATCCGCGTTCCAAATAGTATGCATCATCCGGCTATGGCGGTAATGACAGATTCAATAGGTCTCTTTTTCAGCTACGAAAATGGTGTGTGGAGAGTGCCGGATGAGGCATTTGTTAAAGACAATTTTATGCAAATGGCAAAAGTAATTTCTTCCGAAATAGCAGGTTCTGTGTATAATCATCCTTCACTTTTGAGTATCGGACTTGGAAATGAAATTGCCCTCCATGAGCCTGCAGTACAAAAATTCACACTAATTCTCAGCAAATTCCTTAAACAGAATTATCAAATACTGACCCATGTAGTACCGATTGATTATTCCCGGCTTCCATCGACAGATCTGACAGATATTTATCTTATAAATTCATATCATGATGCGGTTTTTTCAACGATTAATTATCTGCAAAATAATTATTCAACCTCTTCACCGGCGATAATACTAGGTAATATAGGATTTCCTGCCGGCCATGATTCGGTCGGTGAAAAATATGCAAAATTATCCGATCGCATAAGCACCTCTAAGATAATCTCCGGATTTTTCATAGAAAGTTTTAGAGATTGGCCGGCACAAGCAAATTCATTCCTGGTAAATTCCGATGGTTTTTATCCCTACGGCTTATTTACCTCTGCCGGCGAAAAACGATCTCATATCGAGGTTGTAAAGAAACTACTCGCGGGTGAAAGTCAGGCCGTTTATTATCAAAAATCAAAATCTGAAGATAAAACAAATTTCTTCAGTTTATCGGTTTTCATTACCTGTATCATTTTTTTCTTAGTTTATCGTCAAAATTTCAGACTCCGGGATAACATCAAACGTTCGCTTTCTCATTCCTATGGATTTTTTGTTGATTTACGTGACCGGAGAATAATCGCCCTGCTCAATTCATTCATAATTGGCCTGTTTACTAACCTGCTGGTCGCAAATATTCTCGCAGCATATTTATATTATTTTCGTAATTCGATTTATATCGAAGAAATGATGTCTGCCATACTTTCACCATTTGGCTTAATTGATTTGTATATCATTCTGGTTCAATCGCCTTTTCTGCTTTTGCTTGTTATCTGGGGATTTTTCTTTATCGGACAAATTTTAATTGCATCATTGCTTAAACTTTTAAACATTTTCTCGGAAGAAAGAATCAGATTCAAACAAACCGTAGCAGTTTGCAACTGGGCAGGTGTACCATTATTATTTTTAATTCCGGTCAGCCTGATATCATATCAATTAATCCTGCCGGCTCCGAATCTGCATATATTTTTAATCTTAACAATGATTATATTTTTTCTTTGGTATAATTCCCGACTCGCAACCGGGATTCGTGTATTAATGATTATGCAGGTCTTAACGGTGTTTTCTATTCTGCTATTGACATATAGTATTGTGTTCTTTACCTTCATTGCTTTTTTAGAGTCAAAATCTGATTTTTTTGGCTATATCAATCTTCTGAGCCAGGGTAAGATATTGTTTTAAAACGGAGTATTATGTACCTAGCAAAAATCGACATTTTCGGATTCAAATCATTTGCCCAAAAGACATCATTAAAATTTAACGAGGGTATGTCCTGTATCATTGGACCAAATGGTTCCGGCAAATCTAATATTGTTGATTCCATACGTTGGGTATTGGGTGAACAGAAAGTGACCACTCTTCGTACCGACCGGATGGAAAATGTGATATTTAATGGCACCAATACGCGCAAAGCACTGGGTCTGGCCGAAGTATCATTGACCATTCATAACAATAAAAATGTTTTAAAAAGTGCATTTAATGAGGTCGTCATATCACGACGCTTATACAGATCCGGTGAAAGCCGTTACCTCATAAATAAATCACCCTGTCGCCTGAAAGACATAACCGACTTATTTATGGATACTGGCATGGGGGCCAATTCTTATTCGGTGATCGAATTAGGAATGGTTGAAAGTATTATCAGTGAAAATGCGACAGAAAGACGCAATCTCTTTGAAGAAGCGGCCGGTATCAATAAATACAAAAGCAGACGGAAGTCTGCCAATCGTAAGCTGGAGGCTACAACTCAGGATATGAGCCGGATCAGTGATCTGATTTCTGAGATACAACGAAATGTGAATAGCCTTTCCCGTCAGGTCGGCAAAGCACGCCGATATCTCAGATTTAAAGATGAATTAAAAAACCTTGAAGTTGATCTGGCCAGATATCGTTTCACTCATCTTATGGACGATATTAGTCCCATGCAGAAACAACTTAATGAAATTAGTCTGATCAAAGAAGACACGAGCCAGCAAATTACTTTAGAGGAAGCATTACTGGAAGAGTATAAACGTGAAATTATGCAATTCGAGGACAATCTTCAGGAGTACAATAAAAAAATAAACGAACAGGATGATAAAATTTATCTATTGAAGGAGGAAGAAGCTGTCGCGCAGGCCCGGCTCCAGGCGCTGAATGAAACGGTACGACGAAATTCCGTGGATATTACCGAGTTCAGGCAAAAAATCAAGGATCTTGTAAAGAATATAGAAGAATATATCCAAAAAGAAACCGGATTAGTAAAAGAAGTAAAAAACCTTGAAAAAATTCATCAGCAAAATGAAAAAGAATATGATACGGCAGGTGCGCAAACGACTGACAATAAAGATTTACTACAATCACTAAGTGATTCCTATAAAAATCTTTCTGATGAATTACTGGGTATAAAAGTAAAAATCCAGGAAAAGGATATCCGGATAAAATCTGCTTCTGAGATGATTGTACAACTTGAATCTGAGATCGCGGATACTGATGAAAAGCAGAAAATATTGCGCGGTGATATATCAGAAATCAGAAATCAGAAGGGCAAACTTGAGGAAAATCGCCGGCAGCTAGAGGTTCAGATCCGTAAATCAGGTAAAGAACGCGATCAGATAATAAAGTCTATTGAAGAAACCAGCGAAAAACGGCAAAGATTAATGACTCAAAAAGACGCTGAAGAGTCCAGATTACAGCTATTTCAAAATATAATT
>CAYULK010000210.1:2718-5806 GCA_964445625.1 uncultured Calditrichota bacterium | reverse complement strand
ACAATACTAAAAGGATTTATTGAACTAAGTTATCCTAACAGGGCGCCAATCCGGGCAAACGGAACCGTAGTGAGAATGACCAATGGTTGTGAATATGAGTTGAACTGAGTACCAAGGATTATAAATATCAGTATCATACTCATCAGAAACAACGGGCCGATATTTTCAAACATATTAGTAAATTCTTGAAACTGGCCACCTATCTTAAAAGATATCCCGGAAAAACTATTTTCCATGGCGGGAAAAATTTTCAGCAACCGGTTATTGATGACATCCAGGGATGTTTTATCTTCATCGATTTCACCAGAAACTATGATGGTCCTTTTCTGATCAAACCGTTTTATCTCATCCGGGCCGGTTTCGATTGTAAAAGAAACCATATCGCGCAGCGCTACTGTCTGACCGACCTGATTTGTTAACCTCAAATTCAGAACATCATCTACAGAAGAACGGTAATCCTTATTATATTTTACAATGATATCAATTTCATCATCACCTTCCCGGAATTCAGTTGCCTCAACACCGTCAAATGCATAGCGTACATTCAGAGCTACATATCGGATGTTGAAACCATAAAGTGCTGCCTTCTCTTCATCCACGTGTATCCTGATTTCCTGTTTTCCGGGTGGAAAATCATCACTGATATCATAGGTGCCCGTCATGGCACGTAATGAATCCTGCAACGCCAGAGAGGCGTGTTTAATCTCGTCAAGATATTTTCCCTGCACCTTAACTGCTATCGGTTTTCCGACAGGTGGTCCTCCCGTTATCTTCTCAAATTCCACCGATATCGGTCCACTGATAGTTCGGGTATATTCACGCATCAGTCCGATCATTTCATCTGTGCTCACCTCGCGTGTTTCAATAGGTTCCAACTCAAACATTACCTGGCCAACATTCTTTCTGGTAAGCCATTCCTCGTTTCCCTGCATTAAACCGACATTTACGACAACCGCTTTGACTTGTGATTGCGGGAGTTTTTCCGCAGCTGCTTCAAATTTTCTTATGACACGATCTGTTTCTTCAAGACTGGTGCCTTCCGGTAATTTGACCAGTATTTTGAACTGATCAAAATCTTCTTCACCAAACATCTCCACACCTATCAGGGGAATGATCGCTAAGGAGCCGGCAAAAATAATGATGATGGTAGCCAGAATAAAATAACGAAAACGCAGTATTTTTATCAGCAGATGGCTATACCATTTACGCAAATCTTTATAAAATTGTTTTTCACCTCTTTTATACATTTTTGATTTAATTGTCCAATCGGCATAATGTGACGGTAATAGAAGAAACGCTTCAAACAGGGATGCGATCAGGGCCAGAGAAAAAACAATCGGGATGATGCGCATGAATTTTCCCATGATTCCCGGGAGCAGAATCAGGGGCAGGAATGCCGCAATGTTGGTACCAATTGAGGAAAGAATAGGAGCAACTACCTCCCGTGTTCCAATAATGGCAGCATCGAACGAGTTATATCCTTTCAAACGATATCTGTGACAGTTCTCAATAACAATAATTGCATCATCAACAATTATACCCAGCACCATGACCAGGGCAAAAAGCGTACTGCCATTCAGACTATATCCAAATAAATTCATAAGTATAAATGTGATAAAAAAGGTGATTGGTATACCCAAAGATGTAAGCCCTGCATTCGCTTTTCCCAGGAAGATGTACAAAACCAGGACGATCAGGATCATACCGGTAATCGCATTATTCCGCAGGACATTTATTGTGCGGATGATATATACGGAATTGTCGTTAGTCCAGCTGTACTCGACGCCATCAGGAGTTTCATACTCATGTTCTTTGACTAATGCCTTTATCTTTTCAATGACATCGATAGAATTAGCATCGCTACGTTTTGATACCGAAAAAGTAATCGATCTTTCTCCATTTAACCGGGAAAGGATTTCCATTTCCTTGCGCCGGTCATTGACCTGGGCAAGATCTTTAATTTTTATATACTCCCCACGATCTGATGTGCGGACAATAGTCTGTTCAATTTCTGAAAGCGATTGATATTCACCCATTGAACGAATCAAATATTCAGTTTTACCAAATGCAATATTACCGCCTGGTACATTTAAATTTCTTACTTTCAGTGCCATGACTATTTCATCAAAAGTGATACCATAAGAATTCATTTTAACCGGATCTACTTCGATCCAGATTTCACGTTCAGAAAGACCGGATACCTGTACCTTGGCAACACCTGTGATATCCTGCAGATTTTCTTCGAGCCAATCGGCAATTTTTTGGGCATTATCTTCAGGAATTGAATAAGACATGTTGATTGTAATCACCGGGAGAAAATCACCACTGTCAAATGATTCAATAATCGGATCATCGGCATCGTCCGGAAATTTCACCTTGTCAATTTCTGCTTTTAAATCAAGATAATGTTCGCGGAACTCGGCATCAGACATATCCTCAAATTTTACCATCACAAAACCAAAACCTTCACCGGCATTGGACTGGATCTCGTCAATCTTGTCGATATCCTTAACCTCTGCCTCAATCGGATCGACAATAAGGCTTTCTGTATCATGCGGTGCTGCACCCGGATATGTGACCGTAATGAAAACCCAGTTAAAATTAACCTCAGGATTTAATTCCGTGGGTAGCCGGGACAAAGAAATTATACCTGCAATGAAGAGACCAATCATAAAAAGATTGACTAAAACGGGATTTTTTACCGAAAATTCAGCGATTGACATGTTCTCATTTCCTTATTGATGTAAAACGCCTGAGTTCTTTTATTAAGGAAAACAGGCCAATGATGGCATTTAGGCTAAAGGATAAAGGCTCAAGGCCCAAGACCTCTAACGGTCATTCTGTAAGAATCTTTGTGCCTCAGGCAATAAGCTTTCCGAGTGTGTCATCCTGTCCCGGAACGGGATCCTTTGGATAGGGATCTTATCGTCGAATATGTACTGAACAACCCGGGAGGATTCTTGTCCCAACGGGATCCCGTTCAGGGATGGAATGACAATTCTGGGGCCTGGGTCCTGGATCCTCTTATCCTCTTGGCCATGATTTGTATTCCAAAATCAATCATTAATTTTCCTTCATGTTCTTCGTG
>CAYULK010000210.1:0-2618 GCA_964445625.1 uncultured Calditrichota bacterium | reverse complement strand
TGGCCATGATTTGTATTCCAAAATCAATCATTAATTTTCCTTCATGTTCTTCGTGCTCTTCGTGCAACGAGCATCTAAACACAGTCACTCATGCAAAATTTCAATCCACACCGGTGTCTCAACTCCCAGGCTTTTCATACCAACTACAACGATCGTATCACCTTCACTTACACCCTCATTTACAATAACCTGTCCACCAATATTTTCTCCGGTTTTTATAAGTTTAAGATGTGCTGTTTTATTATATATTTTATAGATATATTTTTCGTCATTTTTTGACACCAGGGCATGATCCGGAACAACAAGACGATTGTTTTCTGTGCGCAATGTGACATCAAGCCGGGCAGTCATTCCGGCCTTAATGATTTTGTTCCTGGTATTATTAACATGTATTTCAACCATAAAAGAACCGGTTTTTTCATCAGCCTCGGGTGAAATGCGATCTACAGTACCGGTAAATGTCCGCCCTGCGAGCCCTGAAATAGCAATATTTGCCTGGTTTCCTCTCTTGACACGGCTGATCATTTCCTGGGGAAGTCCGACTTCAAGTTTTAGTGTGCTCAGGTCCACAACCCGATACAGCGGCATATTCATCGTAACCATAGTTCCTGTATTTATATATTTTCGGGAAATCAGACCGGCTATCGGCGAAATAATTTTTGTATCATTATATGCTTTTTGCAGTTGACTCAGGCTGGCTAATGCGGACTGATGATTTGCCTCAGCGGTTTTTACGGATAAGAATGAGTTCTGGTATTCTAATTCTGAAATATCACCATTTCCAAACAACTCCTCATCACTTTTCAGATTCAATTGGGCAATCTTAAGATTTGTTTCTGCTGACAGTACCTGGGCTTGCGCATGTTTAAAATTACTTAGTGGAATTTTATCATCAATCCGCGCAATAACATCACTGGTGGTTACGGCATCCCCCACCCTCTTATTAACATGTGTAATTTTACCTGAAACTTCAGCTATCAGGTCGACAGAACGAAGTGGTTGCAATACACCTGTCAGGGTGATATTTTGTTCGACAAATTTAACGTGAACAATCCTTGCTTCCACCGGGATCACCTTTTTAGTTCCCTGAGTGGATTCAGCAGCAGGTGAATCTGAATCCGGTGGTTCGCACCCGGTAAAAAGAGTAAATATTACAGCCGGAATTATTAAAGAAGGAACTAAGTATTTCACCATTTCAAACCTCGTATCTTAAAGACATTTTCATTTTACCGGATTATAGTTTCGTTAATCTTACCAAGCAAATAGTACAATTCGATAATACCTGAAATAAAATCATAATTTGCCTGGATGTTCTGTAGATTGGCATCCTGAAGATTGAGTTTGGCATCAATGAAATCAATATTTGAAACCAGACCCTGCTCCTTTTGCTGCTCAACAATACGGTAATTTCGCTCATTGTATTCAATATTAACTTTGGTAATCTCTAATTGTGTTTTCAGGTTGATTATTTTATTTACTGTTTCGGTCATGATGAATCTGACATTTTGTAACTGGTCCTGGAAATTTTCCTGACTCTGTTGATATCCATAATAATTGGATTTAAGTGTTGTGGTATTCTGGAAACCGGTAAAGAGCGGCATACTAAAGTTTATCGATAATATTTGTGGAGAATAATCATCCAGATTGAATGTCTCATTTTCACGCCAGCCATAAGAGTAATTCAAAGAAAGATTGGGCATAAAATTAGCCCGCGAACTCTGGAAAACCAGATGACTTATATCTTTATTTTTTTGCGCCGCATTCAGGGCTGCATTCGCAGCGATCAGGGTTTCATTATCGATGTGAATCATTTTGATAATTTCTTCATCCGGGAGCGCGGCCATTCTTTTCCCCTCATCAAGAATACGCCGGGGAATCTGAGGATCAACCTTTATATTAGTCCGCATATCCAAATTTACCACGCGACACAGTCTCGCACGGGCACTACGGTCCTGATTTTCACTATTAACCACAATCCCTTTCTGCTGCTGGTAATCGACTTTCCAGCGTAAGGCTTCGGATTTTGAAAACCGGCCGGCCGTATGCATACGCTCGGCTTTTTCATAATTGAGAAGTGAAAGATCAAGATATTCCTTTTGCAGTTTTAATATTTCTTCATTTTTCAACACGCCCAGATAGGTACTGATAGCCAAAAATATAATATTCCTGCGTGTACTTTCAGCCAGAAATTCGGCTGCTTCTTCCTGTGCTTCTGTTATAAACAGATTATAGAATAAAGTACCGTTAAACAGCTGCATATTCACATCGATGGAGGTAACAAATGAACTCTGGAATACCGTTTGAGGAATATAAAATCCAAACGGAGAATCCGGACCCTGGAAATACCGGGTAAAATCGCGTAGTGCAAATGTGCTGTCATCGATCCATGTATACCTGCTTGTCAGGTACACCGCCGGTAGCATACGGGACCATGCATTTTTACTATTCCACCTCGCTTGAAGCAGACCATATTCACTGGCTTTTACCTGGTTATTACGGGCCAGCGCCATCGACATCGCTTCCTCCATATTCAGATAAACGGCTTCATCCTGATCCTGTGCCGGAATAATTTTAGCATTAAAGAAAAAGAAGAGAGCAAATAAGAATCTTAGCCAATT
>CAYULK010000209.1:0-5815 GCA_964445625.1 uncultured Calditrichota bacterium | reverse complement strand
GTTGCGGCAATCACCATAACCGGCTTTATTTTATTCTCTAATTATTTCTATGCCAATACGGTACAGTTTCCAAGAATAATGATTATTATGATCTTATTTCTTTCGGTGCTGATGGTAAGCAATATCCGGTATGAAACGGCTCCAAAATTAAACTTTAAAGGCAGTAAGCGCGAAAAAACAAAATTTATCCTGGTGATTATTGGTACGCTAATTATCATTATTATACCACATCAATCATTATTTCCGCTCATAGTGCTGTATATTTTATATGGTTTGGTTGCATGGATTTTCAGATTGAACAAGGATCAATCAAATATTAATGAAGATGAGGTTGAAGTTGAAGGCGAAGATTAGTGTATATTTAAAACCAGGTATTCTGGATCCGCAAGGTAAAGCGGTACTCCATGCCATCGAGCACCTTGATTATCACGGTGTCGAAAATGTACGCATCGGTAAGTATATCGAAATTGAGTTTGCATCAGGTGATTCAGATCAGGTTAAAAAGGATGCCGATGAAATTTGTAATAAGCTTCTGGCGAATCCGGTAATGGAGAATTATACAATAGATATTGAGGATGTTTCTTGAAAGTAGCTGTTATTGTGTTTCCCGGCTCAAATTGTGATCATGATCTTTATACTGTCTTCCGGAAAGTGCTGGATGTAGATACGGATTTTGTATGGCACAAGGAAACGGACCTGACACAGTATGATATAATTACACTTCCCGGTGGATTTTCCTATGGGGATTATTTGCGCAGCGGTGCCATCGCACGCTTTTCGCCGGTTATGAAAGAGGTCGTACGCAAAGCAGATAAAGGAGTCAAAGTTATCGGAATCTGCAATGGCTTCCAAATTTTGACCGAATCCGCGCTTTTGCCGGGCGCGCTGATGAAAAATATCAGTCAAAAATTTGTTTGTAAATCAGTAAAGTTGAAAGTTGAAAATACAAATACAAAATTTACACATCTTTGTAAGGATGGGGATATAATCGCCATTCCAATTGCCCATGGTGAAGGTAATTATTTTTGTGATCAGGATACCCTGAAAAAACTGAAGGATAATAATCAGATTGTCTTTCGTTATTGTTCTGAATCCGGCATGATTACCGATGATGCAAATCCCAACGGTTCAATCGAAAATATTGGCGGAATAATCAATGAAGATGGAAATATTCTCGGTATGATGCCGCACCCGGAACGCCGTGGCGAACAGATTCTGGGCAACGATGATGGCCTGAAAATTCTGACTTCAATGATAAAAAACTTTGCGGAGAATTAATTCTTATGCGTAGAAAAAATCTCGCATTTATTATCTTTATCATCATTCTCGGCGCGCTTCTTGGGTCAGTTCTGGGAGAAATTCTGAGCCTGATATTACCGGCCGGAGTCGTTAAAGACTTTTTCTTGAAATCTGCCACGGCAAGTATTGGTCCGGGCACAATCGATATTATTCTGATTACGATCACCCTTGGATTTTCACTTAAGTTAAATATCACCGGCGTGATAGGTATATTAATAGCCGCGTATGCCCTGCGCTGGGTTGAATAACAAGATAAATAACGAAAGGAATTATATATGTTTGGCATCGGTACCACTGAATTAATCATAATTATGTTCATTATTTTGTTGATCTTTGGCGCAAAAAAATTGCCGGAGCTGGCACAGGGACTTGGGAAGGGAATCCGGGAATTCAAGAAAGCAAGCAACGATATTCAGGATGAATTTAAAGCAAGTACGGAAGCTGACCCTACACCGCCAAAGAAAGATGATGAAGATAAAAAAGAAATCAGCTAAGCAGTCTGTATCTTCTTTACGAGAGCGATTTATCTCCGGTGAAATAAGTATCACCAATCATTTGGAATTATATCACCAACGAATTGAAAAAAATCAATTCACGAATGCATTCCTGGAGATCCTGACGGAAAGTGCCCGGCAACAGGCGTCAGAGTTAGAAAAAAAAGTTAAAACGGGAGCCAAACTTGGCAAACTGGCAGGATCAATTGTTGCCGTAAAAGATAATATTTCAATACGAGGGATAAAAGCAACCTGCGGCTCTAAGATTCTTGAAAACTACCACCCACCTTATAATGCGACCGTTGTTGAAAAATTACTCGCCGCGGATGCCATCATTATTGGCAAGACAAATCTTGATGAGTTTGCCATGGGTTCTTCTACTGAAAATTCCGCATTTGGTGTTAGTAAAAATCCAGTTGATATCGAAAGAGTTCCAGGCGGATCCAGTGGTGGATCAGCTGTTGCCATTGCTGCTGATCTGGCTCAGATCGCGCTTGGTTCGGATACCGGCGGTTCGATACGTCAACCGGCTGCCTTTACGGGTGTGGTAGGATTAAAACCGACTTATGGCCGCGTATCACGCTTTGGATTGATTGCCTTTGCTTCTTCACTCGATCAAATAGGCCCTCTGTCAGCATCGGTGGCAGATAGTGCACTTGCCCTTGAAGTCATATCGGGCAAAGATCCCAGAGATGCCACTTCAGCCGGGAATAATGATCTTGCATTTACCGGCTTTCTCAATCGTGATGTAAGTAATATGCGCATCGGCATTTCCCAGGAGTTCTTTGAAGAAGGACTGAACGAGGAGATTAAGAAGCAGATTTACAAGGTAATCGATTTCTTAAAGTCTTCCGGAGCAAAAATTGTGGATGTAGAACTGTCACATTCAAAATATGGAGTCAGCACATATTACGTTATCGCTACAGCGGAAGCCAGCTCCAATCTCGCCAGATATGACGGTATTAAATATGGTTACAGGGCAGCAAATAAAGATAATCTTATCGAGACATATAAGCATACACGAAATGAGGCCTTTGGAGAAGAAGTTAAACGACGAATTATGCTCGGGACTTATGTATTGTCAACCGGATATTATGATGCATATTACAAGAAAGCACAGCAATTACGCAGGTTGATTAAAAATGATTTTGACAATATTTTTAAAGATATTGATTGCCTTATAACCCCGACCACACCTACGACTGCATTTAAAATTGGCGAAAAAACTGATAATCCCCTTGAAATGTATCTTTCGGATGTATATACCGTTAATGCTAATCTGGCAGGTATCCCGGCGATGAGTATCCCTATAGGTTCAGACTCGCAAAAATTACCGATTGGTCTGCAACTTTCGGGCGCACCTTTCAAAGAGGGAACAATAATACAAATCGGTGATTTTATCGAACGGAATTTTAGTACAAATGCCTGATACAGACAAATACGAAACGGTTATTGGCCTGGAAGTACACGCCCAGTTAAATACACGTACAAAGATATTTTGCGGTTGTAATAATAAATTTGGCGCTGAAGCAAATACACAAACTTGCCCGGTTTGCCTTGGATTGCCGGGCGCCTTACCGGTGCTGAATAAAAGAGTAGTGGAATTCGCCATTAAAATGGGCCTGACTACTAATTGTACCATCGCCCATAATAGTGTTTTTGCCCGTAAAAATTATTTTTATCCTGATTTACCAAAAGGTTACCAGATATCGCAGTATGATAAACCGATCTGTGAAAATGGCTGGATAGATCTCAGTGAACGGCGGGTGCGTATACATCGCATCCATTTAGAGGAAGATGCCGGCAAAAGTGTTCATGATGAGGCCTATGTCGATCAGAATGCTTCACTGATTGACCTGAACCGCTGCGGTACGCCTTTAATTGAAATCGTATCTGAACCGGATATCAGACTTCCGGAAGAAGCCGCAGAATACATGAAGAAAATACGTCAGATGCTGATATATCTTGACATATGTGATGGCAATATGGAAGAGGGTAGTTTACGTTGTGATGCCAATATCTCGATCCGGTTAAAAAATGAACAGCGGTACGGAACGAAGACTGAGCTTAAAAACATGAATTCATTTCGCAATGTGGAACGAGCGCTGCATGCTGAAATTCAGCGTCAGAAAGATATTATTGATTCTGGTGGTGAAGTGACTCAGGCCACACTTTTATGGGATGCCGATAATAGCCGGATACAGGTGATGCGTTTAAAAGAGGAGGCGCATGATTACAGATATTTTCCCGAGCCTGATCTGGTTCCGGTACATGTGACAGAGAATGAAATTGATAAAATTCGTTCAGAGATACCTGAACTTGCGCCACAAAAAATGACACGCTATGTAGATGAGTATCAATTACCGCAGTATGATGCCGAAATAATATCATCTGAACCTGAAATTGCAGAATATTTTGATTCCGTAGTCGGGCATATCAGGCAACCCAAAATAGTCAGTAACTGGTTGATGGGTGAGATAATGCACTATCTTAACAATGAAAAAATAACAATTTCTGATTTCCCAATTTCACCGCTTAAGATGTCCGAACTTTTAGGATTTGTGATTAATAAAGAAATCAGCGGCAGTGCCGCAAAGAAAGTGTTTGAGCATATGCTGAAATCAGAAGAAGATGCACAGACAATAATTGAAAAGTTATCATTAAAGCAGGTATCAGATACTGGTGTACTTGAAGAAATTATTATAAAAGTATTGTCAGAACACCCTGAGCAGATAGTAGAATTTCGTAATGGAAAGGAACAAATACTTGGTTTTTTTGTTGGACAAGTCATGAAAGCATCCCGGGGCAAGGCAAATCCTAAAGTAGTTAATGAGATTTTAAGAAAAAAACTAAGCGCTTAGATTGGTCTATTTATAAATTTATGCCACAAAGTCTCTAAGTCCCAAAGAAATAGGAGCTTAAGTTTATTATGATTTTTTAACTGAGAATTTTAAATATATTTCCTGATTTTAAAATTTCTTAAATCTTTTATTTTGAAAACTTTGCGTCTTTGAGCCTTGTGGCTACAAATTATACAGGTTAGCGAAATCTGTTTAATGTCAAATAAAATCTAAAGCATTACTTTATAATATGGTAAAAATCCATCACATATTATTGTATTGGATTCTTTTAACTTCCATAGTTGTTGCGCAGAGTTCGGGACAGGATTCATCACACATTAACAATATATTTTCTATCCAACCTAAATACCTTCTTCCACAGAGTCAGTCAGATATACAATTTCAGAATTTTAATTTGAATTATAATCAGCGACTACCGGAGAGTGGATATAATTACACACCGGACCATTTGCACAGTAATCCATTTGGTCCGGACACACGTTACAGTTCCTTTTATACGCCAGGGCTTGTTCGTGATGAGTTGAGTACGATGATGCACCGACCAAAAGACAACGCATTTGTTCCGGTACTCGGTGTTGCTTATATAGCTATGCAAATGGCTGGTAAATATCTTCTCGTTAAAAAGGATTTGGAGATTAAGCCGGAGAACATACTCAATTGCGATTCGCAGCTGCATATTATTGAAGCTTTATGGAGTCATAGCCCGCAAACCTGTAAAGAATTATATCAGCTGGAACAATTTAATCAGAAATACACATACAAAGAACTTGAAGCAGACATTAATATACTTGTTGACCAGAACCTGGTAAAAATAAAACGGCTTGAGAATGATGAAATTCAGTACTTTCCGGCATTAGATAGCTCGTCGCTGCAAACTACGTTGGTGAAAGGACGTAAAGATTCATTATATACAACTTCACAGATAAATCAGATCGATTCGCTGCTGATATATTTTGGTAATCCTGCCCGTTAATTCAATTTTCTGTACTTTTTATTATTTATCCTCTAAATTATCATACAAAATTATAATAACTTGAATTATTCATATCACAGCACGAGGCTGCAATAGCATAATCGGTAAACAACAAGTGACTAAAGTTAAAAGTGATCTAAAGTGAACTAAAGTGCCTAAAAAAACTTTTATCCACGGATTCCACGAAT
>CAYULK010000208.1:0-5934 GCA_964445625.1 uncultured Calditrichota bacterium | reverse complement strand
GGATTTTGAAAAAATTGTTCTGGCCCGTAAGTCCAAACTCCAATTTGCTGATAAACTCAATGGATTCAATATCTTACGTAATTTAAAGAAGCTGAATCCTGATTCAACACACTTTTGTATTCAACCCGAACCAGGTACGCTGTTTATTGGCGGCACCCCTGAATTACTCTATCGCAGAAATAAAAATAATATATTCAGCGCGGCCATTGCCGGGACGCGAAAGCGGGGTGTAAATGAAATTGAAGATGAACAACTCGAACAGGAGCTTCTTTCAAGTGAAAAGGATTTACGGGAACATAGGTTTGTAATTGATAATGTTCGCGATATTATGACGGATCTCTGCACAAAAATAAAAACAATTGATCCAATATCGGTATTAAAACTGGCCCGGGTTCAGCATTTGTACACCGCGTTCGAAGGTCAGCTAAAACCGGAAAATACAGACATAGAAATTGTATCAAAACTACATCCTACACCGGCTGTCGGAGGATATCCCACTGATATAGTTCTGCCGGAAATCGCGCGGCTGGAACCATTTAAGCGGGGTTGGTACGCTGCACCGGTTGGCTGGATTTCTGCCGATGCGGCCCATTTTGTGGTTGCGATCCGCTCGGGCCTCATCAATAACCATGATTTATATTTATACTCCGGTGCCGGTATCGTATCCGGATCGGATTCAGATCTTGAATGGGAAGAAATTGAAAATAAACTGGCGAATTTTCTACGTGCCGTTAATGTCAACGGTGATGTATCCGGTACAACCATTGAAAAATCTTCTCAGATCCAGTCTCATTGATCCACTTGCTAACTAAGCATCATTTCAGGGTTGACTCAAAGTAAGGCTATCCTGAGGTTTTTTTAGCAATATATTTTAATAATAATATTAAGACAGGGGGTTTATATTATGGCTTTTACACTGGAAATTGGCGAAATATCGCCTGATTTTTTCTTACCCGCTACAGATGGTAAGTCTTATAGTTTATCGGATTTTGATGAGACGGATGTTTTAGTCATCTTTTTTACATGCAACCATTGCCCATATGTGATCGGGTCTGACGAAATTACACGGCAAACCGCCGATAAATTTGCAACACAGAATGTTAAATTTGTCGCTATTAATTCTAACAGCAAAAGTACTTATCCTGAAGATGATTTTCAGCACATGATTGATCGTATGAATGAACACAATTTTCCATGGATATACCTCTATGATGAATCCCAGGATATCGCCAGAAAGTATGGGGCCTTACGCACGCCACATTTTTACATATTCGACTCTGAGCGCAAACTGATCTATACCGGCAGAGCTATCGACAGTCCACGGGATACAAGTAAAATGAAAGTTAATGATCTTGAAAGAGCATTGGAAGAACATCTGGCCGGAAAACCGGTGAGTATATCATTGACTAATCCAATCGGGTGCAATGTTAAATGGGAAGGCAAAGAGCAGCACTGGATGCCTGCTGAGGCTTGCGACCTGGTCTGAAATATAATAAAATATTTATTTTTAGAATATTCGAGGCAAATTGAATCTCAGGCAAATGGCTCAGTTATTGAAGGACTTTGTTGGGAAAACAATGCCACGCCATCATCAGTGATATACATACAATCCTCCAGGCGCATGCCAAACTCACCGTAAATATATATGCCGGGCTCATTGCTGAAACACATTCCAGGTGCGAGTTTAGTTTTATTCCCTTTAACCAGATAGGTCCATTCATGACCATCCAGACCGATCCCGTGACCGAGACGGTGACTAAAATATTTATAGTCAGGGCCATAGCCGTTTTCGGTGATCAGTTTTCTGGCCGCCAGGTCTAGTGATTCACATGTTACACCCGGTTTCGCAGCCTGGAGAACAGCGTCCTGGGCTCTGTGTAAAATATTCCAAACTTCTTTTTGTTTTTTATTTGCTTTACCAAATACAATTGTCCGGCTTATATCGGAGTGATAACCTTCCACACTGCAACCGCCATCCATCAGGACAACATCACCTTCCTTTAAATGTTGTAGTTTATTGCTTCCGTGTGGAAATGCGGAATATTCACTAAACTGGGTAAATACGCCCCCTTTTACACCGAGTGCTGAAAATGCAACCGCTACAATTCCTGCAAATTCGTGCTGGGTCATACCTTCGCTCAGCTCTTTAATTCCTGCACTATATGCTTCAATTGTTATATCATTCGCTTTTTTCATCAGGGCCAGTTCATTTGAGGACTTAATAATTCTACAACCAATTGTAACCGGATCGGCACTGACTATGTTTATACCTGGATTGGCCTTTGCCAGATTATCAGCTATAAAAAAGCGTACCGTTTCCTCAAATCCCAGATTCCCGGTTCTTAAGTTTTTATCTTTTAACAGCTGTGAAACCAGTTTAAATGGACTTTCATGTTCTTCCCATGTATGGATTTCACCTTTTACTTTCAAACGTTCACGCATTTTATTTTCTTCAAATTTTGGACAAATATAAATAATATCACCTTTGGCAAATATGAATAAACCCAGCAATCGTTCACTACGCCACCAGCTGATATCAGAAAAATATGTCATGGAACTTCCTGGTTCAATAAAGATGACATCGATCGCGTTTTCATGCATCAACCTTTTTGCTTTCGCAATTCTGCCTACTCGTTCTTCAAGAGTAACAGGAATTACATCCCCGGTCATTGGTTTTAGATTTTTAATTGATTCCGGAACACTCTTTTCGTTATTTTCCTGACAAGCCACATTACCGGCAAATGCAACTGTACCGAGTGTAATGCCGGTCGACTTGATAAAACTTCGGCGCGAAATGGTCATAATTCTCTCCTGTTTAGTTTCATCAGTAAAATATAATGATTAATCTTATGATAATAAAATTCAAAATCTGTTCATTGTTTTTTATAATGAATTCGGATATATTTAAATTTTACGCCGGCAGATATGGGAAATATGACAACAATGAGATAGGTTGTCTTACCAACTCATATTCATCTTAAATATTGGCCGGGTTGATTCCATAAAAAATTAAAAGATAAATGCCCAAAGGCCGTAAATAAAGTCAAAGAGTGAATATAAAGTATTCAAATATTAATAGTTTCTGGGGCTATCTGATCATAGAAGAGCTTGTTCGGAACGGTATTGATTATTTCTGCATCTCCCCGGGCTCCCGTTCAACTCCGCTTACCGTTGCTGTCGCGGAAAATAAAAAAACCAGATCGATAGTCTGTTATGATGAGCGTGGAGCGGCGTTTCATGCCCTGGGTTATGCTAAATCCACCGGGAATCCGGCTGTATTGATCTGTACTTCAGGAACAGCAGTTGCCAATTATTATCCGGCTGTTATCGAAGCCGGACAAACAGGTACGCCATTAATCATTCTTTCGGCAGATCGTCCTCCTGAACTCAGGGATGCCGGCGCCAATCAAACAATTGATCAGATAAAGATTTTTGGTGATTATGTTAAGTGGTTTTTTGATCTGCCCGCTCCTGATTTAAAGATACAACCTGCTTTTCTTCTGACCACCATTGATCAGGGTGTGCATCAAGCCACGCTGGATAATAAAGGACCGGTGCATATCAATTGTATGTTTCGGGAACCGCTGGAGCCGACTAAGGATGAACTACCTGCGGAATACATTGCAAAAATTAGTGATTGGGAATCCGGTGCTACTCAATATACACAGATTGCAGCAGGTTCGCTCAGGATAAATCCGGATGATCTCGATAAACTGGCGGAGATTTTAAATAGTGCCCGATGTGGGATATTGTCTCTGGGCCGCCTGAATACACAGGAGCAAAAAAATGATGTAAAAAATCTGGCTGAAAAAATTGGCTGGCCGGTTTTTGCAGATATTACCTCTGGTTTGAGAGCATCATCGCGGTTAACATATTTAATTACCCATTTTGACCAAATACTTCGCAAAAAAGATATAAGTCAAATATTAAAGCCTGATATTCTTTTACATGTTGGTGCGCCGCTTACTTCAAAGCGTTTTATAAAATTTGCAGCAGCTCAGAAAAATATTACTTACGTTCAGATTACTGATGATCAGCAACGAAATGATCCTGAACATTCTATTACCCATAGTTTCATAGGCAATGTCAGTCAGACCTGCCGTGATCTTATACCTATATTAAATCCAAAGCGTAATGAAAAGCTTGAATTGTTAATCTCAGATAACAATAAGATAAGTGAAATTGTAAGCGGCTTATCGGCTGAACAGTCAAAAGTCAATGAAATCTCTGTCGCTAAAATAATTTCCGGAAATTTACCCCCAAATCATATCCTGTTTCTGGGAAACAGTATGCCGATCCGTGATTTTGATATGTTTGCAGATTTTAGTTTCGCACCGGTGTGGGTGGGATCGAACAGGGGTGCAAGCGGTATTGACGGTACACTGGCTACAGCCACGGGATTTGCAGCCGGTCAGCAAAAACCGTTGACTATTGTACTGGGGGATCTTGCCTTAATCCATGACTTAAATTCTTTGTCGTTAGTCAATATGATCGATCAGCAGATTATTTTACTAGTCATAAATAACCATGGCGGCGGTATTTTTTCATTTCTTCCCATCGCCGAATTTGATCAGGTCTTTGAACAATACTTTGGCACTCCCCACCGGCTGAATTTCCAGCAGGCTGCTGGAATGTTCGGGATCGATTATTCAAATCCGCAAACAAATGAAGAGTTAGTCGAAGTATATAAAAAATATATAAGAAATAAAAAATCACTGGTAATTGAGATTTTTACAGATCGTCAGGAGAATAGTGATTTACATAAACATATTCAAAATACTATCATCGCAAATCTTTGATCAATCTTGATTATATAACTGTCGGTAACAGACAAAAACCGGCACTGATTTTTCTGCATGGATTTTTAGGATCAGCTGGCGATTGGCAGGAAGTAATGTCGGATTTTTCAGAAGATTACTTCTGTCTGGCATTTGATCTGCCCGGTCATGGAAATTCATTCATCCCGGATGAATATTCCGATATTACTCTGGATAAAATTGCATCAAATATCGATTCGGTTATTCTTGCGCTGCGAATTGAACATCCTGTCTATATTGGATATTCCATGGGCGGCCGGATTGCCTTGCATATGCCTGCTATAGTCAAATCATATTTCTCTGGTTTAATTATTGAATCGGCATCACCGGGAATCGAGGATCCTGTTGCAAGAAAGGCAAGACTGGAAAAAGATATTTTGGTCGCAGAGAAACTGGAGTCGATGAATTTTGAAGATTTCCTGGTTCAGTGGTATAATCAACCTCTATTTGCAGACTTAAAAAAATCTCAAAAATTCAATAAAATATTCAGGGCAAGACTAAAAAACAATCCGGTTCAACTGGCCCGTGCGATCAGAATAATGACTGTCGGGAAACAAAAACCACTCTGGAATATATTCCACGGTCTGGATTTTCCTGTGCTTGTAATTTCCGGATCGAATGATGAAAAATATACGTCATATACAAGGAGAATTTCAGAATTATCTCCTTCTGTCCGGACACAAATAATATCCGGTGCCGGGCATGTGGTACACGCTGAAAAACCAGGGGAATATATTGATATAATTTCCCAATTCATATCATCACTTAATAGATAACAACCTTGGTATATTAATCATAAACATGTATATTTACCGATGGAATAATTCAAGTCTAACGGTGTCTCCAGGTAACTGATTTCCTGGAACTGGAGCGAAATGTCACAGATTAAATGGACAAAGATACAAGAGTTTACAGAAATCCTGTATCACAAAAATGATGGAATTGCAAAAATCACCATAAACCGGCCGCAGGTGCGTAATGCCTTCACACCGATGACGGTTGATGAAATGATGCAGGCACTGAATGATGCCCGAAATGATGACACAATCGGTGTTGTAATATTAACCGGTGCCGGGGATGAAGCCTTTTGCTCCGGTGGTGATCAGAAGATTCGTGG
>CAYULK010000207.1:0-5941 GCA_964445625.1 uncultured Calditrichota bacterium | reverse complement strand
AGATTACCAATTGAAAGAGGAATGACCCCACTTAAATTATTTAAGCGTAAATCTAACGCTGATACACGGTCATTGGTAACAGTAATTCCATACCAGGTTGAAACCGGTTGTTCTGTGAGCCAATTAGTAGTGTCTATCCAGGTTGTACCATTTGTAGTGTCAAACAAAGCTATCAGCGCAAGAGAATCCCGTGCCGGCACCTGGGCCGACAGATTTCTATTCACCCCGGATATGAACAGAATAATAAAACCGCTTATAATCGAAGAATAAAAAAGTTTATTCATACCATCCCCCTTTTAGATAAGTAAAAATGTTGAAATTATATCTATAAAGAAAATAATTGATTACACTATTCAGTATTCAGTACGTTCGCTGTAGAATAAAGTAAAATCGAGTTCAAAGCAGAATGGACAATTAAATATAGAGATACTTATGTGGAATTACAATAAATTACTTATTTCACAACAATTTTAGATTATTTGCTGCATTATTATGCGATTGACACCGCCCTGGTTGGAGGAAGAAAATAATTTTTGATAGGAAGAGTTAAATTAAACCCGGATAAATTATAATCTCAAATCAGACTTAGATTTAGGTTTAATTGCCACAAACCTCTTTAAACACCCGCATGACATTGCCCCCTAATATTTTTTCGATGTCTGAACGGGAGTATCCTTTTTTTAGCAATTCGAGGGTCAAATTCGGAAACTTCGATACATCTTCCAACCCGGTAATCATACTACTGATGCCGTCAAAATCGGACCCAAGTCCGACATGATCGATCCCAACCAGGTTTTTTATATAGTCAATATGATTGACAACCTGTGAAATGTTCCTGCCGCTACCGGACAGAAACCAGTGATAAAAAACGACGCCAATCACGCCGCCGGAATTGGCTATGGCAATGATCTGGTTGTCATTCAGATTTCGGTAATGATTATATAATTTTCTTGCTCCTGAATGTGTCGCAATGATCGGATTCTTAGTTGTTTGCAAAATATCTTCGATTGTTTTGATGCCAACATGCGAGACATCGATCATGATGCCCAAAGAATCAAGCCGGGTGATGACCTGCTTGCCAAACTCCGACAAACCAACTGTCGCGGATCGGTCATCTTTTGCGGATACGGCCCAGTCCGTGCTGTTGTTCCAGGTAATCGTCAGATATCTCACTCCCAGCTCATAAAGCGTATCCAGTTTGGTAACGTCATTTTCGATCACATGCCCGCCTTCAACAGCGAGAACGCCGGCAATTTTATTGTTTTGTTGGATAGCCAGGGCCTCGGCCGCCGTGCGCGCCTGCCCGAGACTTTCCGTATTAAGGGACAATTCATTCTTAAAAATATTAATCATATTGATCGCAGATTGATAATATGTGGCATCTCCGGGATTCACCCAAACGGCAAAGAATTGAAAATCCACCCCGCCCAGTTTGAGTCTTGGAATATCGGTATGATGATAAGTGTGAAGAGTAGATAAATGGTAATTTGGATCAGAGTAATAGATAATTTCCAGGACATCATTATGCAAATCGAACAGATTAGATTGTGAATGAATGGTTTCTATGGATCTTTCAAAGTATTCTCCCCCCTGAATTTCTGCGGTTGAAGAATCCGGGACATAACTAAATTTTGACATAATCAGACGAATCGGTATGCCGGAGGTGGTTTTTGGGAACTGCCTGATCATCATTGAGCCAGAATTAAAATCTGATAATCCTGAACCGGTCAAACCATCCAACTGTGTAACTTTTTTTGTGATAGATGCACTTTGGGTTTTGATATTTATAAAGTAGACACCGGCGGCTCCGTGGCCTGCCCAGTCAATAGAATACCTACCGGCATTTAAAGTTGATTCGCGGGATTCTACAAGCTCACCAAGTATATTAAAAATAGTTACTTTTACCGGGCTGTGATGCGGCAGGAAAAATTCAATTTTTGTTTTCGGATTAAACGGATTGGGATATGGTGATGATACATCAAATTTTAACGGAAGCAGGTCCCGCTCCTCGATCGAAGATGTCCCGTTAAATTCCCAATAACCCGCCGGGTTTGTCTTTACGGTATCTGAAAGCCCGGTATTCAGATTGGTTATCGTAATTGATACATCTGCTAGTTCATTTTTTGAAACCACATCAAACACCCTGCCACTGATCTGAATATTTTCAATCTGGGAAAACGCAGAGACGATTAAGGCGAGTAAGATGGCTACAATTTTAAAGATAAATTTTAACCGCATGACATACCCTCCGGTTTAGAGATAATTTTACTTAACTGTATCATATATATCTGTCATATACCTGTGATTACAGATTAAATATCGCATAAATGATACATTAAAATTAACCCGATCCGTATAGTATATAAATACATTTTATCGTCTGTTTCGGTCGGAGCGAAAAATGAAAGCTATGGAATAAATATAAGTAATGTGCAGATCAGTGCAAAGAAAAATAATAATATCTATTAATATCCGACCAAGACACACAGGTTCAAGAGGTGTATGTTGGTTGATTTGTCCCTGTGATTACAAATTAAAAAAGGATTTACTCAAGAGAAATCAAAAAAGGGAATCATTAAACAAAAATGTCTTTCTTCGATCTATGGGATATAATATAGCCTAAGCATTATACAAGAGATATTGAAGCTATTATTTATAAATAGGATATATTTTTGATGAGATATTAAGTGAAAGATGAATGATATTAGAGGCCTTTTTACACTTTTTTCAGGAAAGTGCTTATTATTCGAAATATATTGAAAGAAAATATCGTAATATATAATGCTGTGTATTATAATCCTTAAAATGCTTCAATTCCCGGCGCCCCGAGCAGAAAATGTTGTCACACCTGTTACCCGGGAAAAAGAATAACAATTAGTAGGGGGATACGATGAATGATGAAAACGTTGGTGGTGTTCACTGGAGTTTCTGGGCAATCGGCGCTGTCGCGCTGATTTGGAATGTTATGGGTGTCATAAATTTCTTCGTGCAGATGAATCCTGATGTACTCGCTGCATATCGCGAGTCCGAGCGCGCGATAATCGAAGGCCGACCCGCATGGGCCACCGGAGGTTTTGCGATAGCCGTTTTCGGCGGTGCGCTTGGCTGCCTTTTGCTTCTACTCAGGAAGTCGGCTGCGTACTATTTGTTTATCGCGTCGCTACTTGGCGTGCTTGTGACAATGATCCATGCTCTTGGCGTCGGTATCGATTTCAGTCTCGGCGAGATCTTGGGGATTATTCTGATGCCGCTGGTGGTGGCGGCTTTTTTGATCTGGTATTCGAAGCAGGCCGAGAGCAAGGGTTGGATCAGCTAGGAGCAGCAGTTGAGCTCAAGCATTATGTAGCTAATAATTGATGAATAAATCTTGGAGACAAAAAAATCTTAAATATAAAGGTGTATATATGTCAAAAAATATATCAGCAGAATTTCCATTTAAATCCAATTACGTTGAAGTTTCTGGGTCAAAAGTGCATTATGTAGATGAAGGTTCAGGTGATCCCATCCTTTTCTTACATGGGAATCCAACCTCAAGTTATTTGTGGCGAAACATTATTCCTTATTTGACAACACAAGGTCGCTGTATTGCCCCGGACTTAATTGGAATGGGAAAATCTGATAAACCACGATTAGCATATCGTTTTTCAGATCATTACAAATATGTAAAAGGCTTTATTGAGAAGTTAGAATTGAAAAATATTACTCTGGTTATTCACGATTGGGGCTCTGGGCTTGGTTTTCACTATGCAATGGAAAACGAAAGTAATGTAAGAGGCATAGCATTCATGGAGGCGATGTTGAAACCGATGAGATGGAGTGATTTTCCTAAGGATTTCAAACTGGGTTTTAGGCTGATGCGTACTCCAATCATAGGTTGGTTTATGATTAGTGTAATGAATGTTTTTGTAAAACAAATTTTGCCGGATGCAACTTCGCGTGATTTGACACCAGTGGAGAGATCCAACTATTTGGAACCATTTAAGACCATCAAGTCAAGGAAACCGATCCGCCAATGGCCATGTGAGATACCGATCGATGGAAATCCTTCAGATATGCATTCGCTTATATCCAATTATTGCCAAAAGTTGCAGAATTCTAATCTGCCAAAACTACTTTTTCACGCCACTCCAGGTGGAATTGTCACACCTGATTTGGTTGAATGGTCTAAAGAAAAGTTAAAGAACTTAAAAACTGTAGATATTGGTTCAGGTATTCATTATCTTCAGGAGGATAATCCACACAAAATTGGTGAAGAATTGTCAAAATGGTATATGAGCTTGTAGCCGTATACCGATAAATCTCATTGACCAATAGTATTTATTGTAATTGCATATTCAGCCAGCAAATCACCGATTATTTTTATAACTTGTCAGTATGAAACGCTCCCGTCAATTAGCTGCAATCATGTTCACCGATATCGTGGGATATACGGCTCTTATGCAGCAGAATGAAAAGAAGGCCATCCAAACCAGGGATAAACACCGACGCATATTCAAATCCATCACTGAAAAGCATAAAGGAAAGATTCTGCAATACTATGGCGATGGTACATTAAGCATATTCGATAGTGCTATCGATGCGGTAAAATGCGGGATTGAAATGCAGCTTGGCTTCCGGAAAGATCCCCCAATACCAGTGAGAATTGGAATTCATACCGGCGACATTATTTTCAGCGAAGAAGAGATCATTGGAGATAGTGTAAATGTTGCCTCACGCATAGAATCTCTGGCAGTTCCGGGTAGTGTTTTTATCTCTGATAAGGTCTATGACGAAATCAAAAACCAGGAATCCGTCAAGACTTCCCTGCTGAAGACATTTAAACTGAAGAATATTGAAAAACCAATTGAAGTCTATGCCATTTCTAATGTAGGACTAATCGTTCCAAAACCCGCAGACATTAAAGGTAAAACTGACATAGATCATTCTTCTGTGCCTGAAAAACAAGAACAGTCAAAATCTATATCTGAGCCAATTTTAGCCACTAAACTCTATATCCCCCCACCCCGGCCTAAAGTTGTCCTCCGCTCCCGGCTAATCGCGCGGCTGAACGATGGTCTGCATGGCAGACTGACTCTCATCTCGGCCCCCGCCGGCTTTGGTAAAACCACGTTAGTCAGCGAATGGGTAGCCGGTTGTGAACGACTGGCCGCCTGGCTGTCGCTGGACGAAAGGGATAACGATCCCACACGATTTCTGGCTTACCTCATTGCTGCTTTGCAGACGATTGTGACGAATATTGGCGACGGGGTATTGGGTGTGCTCAAATCCCCTCAGCCGCCGCCAACCGAATCGATTCTGACAGCCCTGCTCAATGAAATCACCATCATCCCCGAGAATTTCATTTTGATCCTTGACGACTACCACGTTATTGATGCCGAACCGGTTGACAATGCCCTCACTTTTCTGCTCGACCACCTGCCACCGCAGATGCACTTGGTTATCACTACCCGTGAGGATCCTCATCTGCCCCTGGCCCGGCTACGTGCACGGAGCCAATTGACCGAACTGCGTGTCACAGACTTGCGTTTTACCTCCTCCGAAGTCGCCGGATTCCTCAACCAGGTGATGAGCCTAAACCTCTCAGCAGAAGACATCGCCATACTGGAAAACCGCACCGAAGGTTGGGTGGCCGGGCTCCAACTGGCCGCTCTCTCAATGCAGGGAAGAGATGACATTCCCGGATTCATAAAGGCCTTCAAAGGCGATGACCGGTACATCGTGGATTACCTGGTTGAAGAGGTCCTGCAGAGCCAGCCCGATAGCGTCCGGAGTTTCTTGCTACAAACTTCCATTCTCGACCAGCTAAGTGGCCCCCTGTGTGATGCTGTCACTGGCCGGAAAGATGGCAAAAAGATGCTGGAAGCCCTGGAGCGAGGCAACCTGTTTGTCGTTTCGCTGGATGATAAGCGCCAGTGGTATCGGTATCACCATCTCTTTGCAG
>CAYULK010000206.1:0-5947 GCA_964445625.1 uncultured Calditrichota bacterium | reverse complement strand
GGCAATAGTTATATATTTGCCAGTGAAACATGTGCCTTCGATTTAATTGGCGCAAAATATGCGCGTGATGTTAAGTGTGGAGAGATGCTGGTAGTAGATGAAAATGGTTTGAAAACATATAATATACGCAAGGATGCCAAACCGAGGCATTGTGTCTTCGAGTTTATCTATTTTTCGCGTCCGGATAGCCAGATTTTTGGTGAATATGTAGATAAAACACGACGTAAGCTAGGTAAAAACCTGGCCGAAGAGAAACCATGTGACGCTGATATCGTGATAAGTGTGCCGGACAGCAGTAACACGGCAGCCCTGGGATACGCTGCGCGCAGTGATGCAAAATTCGAAATTGGCCTGATACGAAATCATTATGTGGGACGGGCATTTATTCAACCGCAGCAGAGTTTTCGCGATTTAAATGTACGGATAAAATTTAATACAGTTGGTGGTGTGGTAAAGGATAGAAAATTGATTATTGTTGACGACTCCATTGTAAGAGGCACTACCCTTAAAGGTCTTGTAAAACGCCTGCACTCTGCCGGTACGAAGGAAATACATGTGCGTGTAAGTTCACCGCCCATAAAATATCCTTGTTTCTATGGGATGGACTTTCCGACCAGGAAAGAGTTGATTGCGGCACAAAAAAATATCAAAGAAATTGCTGAATATCTGAATGTGGATTCGGTCGAATATATGTCGCTTGAACAAATGTTGAATGCAATGCCGAAAGATAACGGGCAGGAGTATTGTACAGCTTGCTTCAGCGGCGAATATCCGATTGAGATAGAAGAGGAACAGCTGAAAGACCGTAATGAGCAAATCGCGTAGATTCGTGTGGCTTTCCCGCCTGGATTATATATTTGTTATGCGACCGATGTTGTTTTTTCCGGGCTGGACGACACTGCTTGCCGGATATTTTATCGCTGACAAGGACAAACTTTATACCTTATATATCTATCCATCTGACCTGGACTATTTTTTCTTACTTCGTCTCATGTTTGGATTTGCTCTGCTTATGGGCAGCGCTTTCATACTCAATCAATTGGCGGATGTTGAAAGTGATCGTAGGAATGATAAACTATATATTATTTCTGATGGTCACATGCCACGTGACAAGGCAAAAAAAGAAGCAATAATTCTGGCAATTGCCGGAATGTTAATTGGCTTCACATGTAGTTTCCGGATTGCATTTATTTTCTTGTTATTTATTCTGATAACCGGTTATTTTTATAATTTTTATCCACTCAAACTAAAGGATCGCCCCTGGGGCAGTCTTTTGGCCAATGTATCTATGGGTTGGCTGGCGTTCATGATTGGCTGGGCCGGTCAGGCAGAATTATCTAGTCAGTTGATTATAGATTCGATTCCTTATGTACTGTTTAACACTGCATTGTATCTCTATACGCTACTCCCGGATATCAGGGGTGATCGTATGGCTGGCAAGAAAACGCTTGCGGTCATCTATGGTTACGAAAAGCTGATGCTTGGGGCAATTATTGTTATTGCATTTGGACTGTTCAGTGTTATTTGGCTCAGGGATTTGACAGCACTGGTTTTTTATATGTTGTCAATGCCGCTGATTTTAAAAACAATGTATTTTATGGAAATACCCGACGCTATCAGGAGCACCAAGTTTGGTATTTTATTTTTTTCAATAATTATGTGTCTCAAGTGGCCCTTATATTTTTTACTTATGATTATAGGATTTTTTGTAACAAAACTGTACTTTAAGAAGCGATTTTTTCAAAATTATCCAAATTTTTCCGGCCTTTAAGAATGATATATGTAGATGATTATAAATGTGATTATTGTGGTACGTGTGTAGGTGTCTGCCCTGAGCACTGTATCGATCTCTCAGAATCACAACTGGAAATTGATGAAAAAACCTGTACGGATTGTATGAAATGCGTATTGGTTTGCCCGGTGACGGCGCTGAATGCCAGGGACCAAATAACAGAATGACAAAGTCTCATTCCGTCCCGAGACGGGACAGGTAGGAATCTTTATACGTACGGTGCGGAATTGGCGATAGGCAAAAGGCAAAGAGGATAAAAGATCAGGACGTATTAGGAATCATATAATGTATCGATCATCGTGAACCGAGTACCGAGTATCGAGAATTCTGAAACTAAAATAAAGTTATTTAGACCACTATAAAAATATGAATTTAGAAAAAAAATATAACATCATAGTTGTCGGGGCTGGTCCGGCCGGGTCTACCGCTGCAAGAATTGCGGCACAATCCGGTGCCGGTGTGCTGATGCTGGAAAAAGATCGTGATATTGGTGTCCCTGTTCGATGTGCCGAAGCGGTCAGCAGGGACGGACTGGAAAATATACTGGAAAAGCCTATCGACCGGGCCTGGATCGCTGATAAAATTGAACGGTTCAAGTTAGTGGCTCCGGATGGAACCGCTGTATATCCTCAGGTTCAGATGATGGGTTATGTTCTGCATCGCCAATTATTTGATTATGATCTGGCCGGATGGGCAGCAGAAAATGGTGTCAGGGTTTTAAGCCGGGCATATGTAACCGGATTGATTAAAAGTAATAATTATGTTTGTGGGGTCGTTTGCAAATTTGGCGGAAAAATTCACCGTATAGGGGCAGATATTGTCATTGGTGCTGATGGTGTTGAAACACGTGTCGGTCGCTGGGCAGGTATAGATACAACTATCCGTATGCGTGATATGGAAACATGCAGTCAGGTAACAATCCAATCCTCACGTGTTGAGAGCGGGATTTGTGAATTCTATTTTTCACAAAAAGATTTTCCCGGTGGCTATGCGTGGGTGTTTCCCAAAGGAAAGGGCACTGCAAATGTCGGTTTAGGAATATCCGGAAACCAGGCAGGAAAAAAGTCACCGCAAAAAAGGCTTGATGAATTTTTGGAGAAATACTATCCTGATGCGGCAATTTTGTCACATACTGTGGGTGGTGTTCCATGTGCTGACCGCCCAAAACGAATTTCTGGAAATGGTTTTATGCTGGTTGGAGATGCTGCTTTTCAGAGCAATCCTATGACCGGTGGTGGAATTACGTCGGGGATGGCTGGTGCGAAAATCGCAGGGCTTGTAGCAGCACGGGCAGTGGAGGCGGGAAATTTCTCGGCAAAGTTTTTCAGGGAATACGAAAAAAAATGGGACCGGGCAGGTGGAGCGAATCAGAAACTATATTACAAAGTTAAAGAGGGTATTAAAAAACTATCGGATTCCCAGCTAAATGATACCGCACATAACATCAACAAAATACCGGTTGAGAAACAGACACTATTGAAAATATTCCAGACCGCTTTGCGTAAACAACCTTCACTTCTGATCCATCTGATAAAATTATTAAGCCCATTTAATTAGGTGTTTATTTTAACTTGAATAATTCATACCGCAGCATATTGCTGCAAAAAAATTCAATTTATCACACAAAGACACCAAGATCACGAAGTTTAAAAAACATGTATCCAAAAATTACACAAATTATCACGAATTGAAAAAATATATTATAAAAAATCCGCGAGAATCAGCTTTATCCGCGTAATCTGCGTGCCATAAAAATCGTTACATCTTTGTGATATATTTTCTCAAAGAGTAAAAACTTTGCTAATCGCCCCGGAGATCCGTTGGAAATAACAAAGTTTTTGGCTATAATTGTCTAGTGCAAACTATAATTTATAGAATGGAATAAAGGATTATAATTGGCTATTTTTTCTAAATTGCAGAACAGTCTTAAAAAAACCCGGGAAGGTGTCTTTACAAAAATCAATCGGGTATTTACAGCAAAAAGAAAAATTGATGATGATCTGCTGGAAGAAATTGAAGAGATCCTGATATCTGGTGATGTCGGTGTAGAGACCAGCTTGTACCTGATTGACCGGATTAAAGCGAGAGTACGAAGTGATAAATATCAGGACAGCAGTGAACTTGAATTTCTGATACAAGATGAAATTAGCAGGATTCTTATGGATCCGGCTGATATTACTGATCAAGCCGGGCTAAAAATTCTTCTTTTTGTTGGTGTAAATGGGACAGGGAAAACTACTTCCATTGCCAAAATGGCCAATTTGCTGAAATCGCATGGAAACAAAATAATGCTGGCAGCTGCTGATACATTTCGTGCGGCAGCGATTGAACAATTGACAATTTGGGCCGGACGGGTGGGTGTTGATATCATTAAACATCAGAGTAATGCGGACCCGGCTGCAGTGGTATTTGATGCACTTAGCGCGGCATTGTCACGAAATATAGATTATTTATTGATAGATACAGCCGGGCGATTGCACACTAAGGCAAATCTGATGGCTGAGCTCAATAAAATATTTCGCGTTATCCAGAAAAAAATACCGGAAGCACCTCACGAAGTGATTCTGGTGCTTGATGCCGGTACCGGTCAGAATGCAGTGAATCAGGCGCGGGAATTCAAGGCTGTTGCCAGGGTGGACTCTATATTTCTTGCCAAACTGGATGGAACTGCCAGGGGAGGCGTGGTACTTGCCGTGAATAAAGAAATTGAAATTCCGGTAAAATATATTGGAGTTGGTGAAAAAGTAGAAGATATTGAAGTGTTTGATAAAAAATTATTTATAGAAGGTTTGTTTTTAAAGGAATGAAAAAAGTACATATTACATCTCTGGGATGTGCTAAAAACCTGGTGGACTCCGAAGTGCTGGGCGGCCAACTGAAACACAGAAATTATGATCTGGTCGAAAATCCGGAAAATGCCGATGTAATCATCGTTAATACCTGCGGTTTTATAGAAGATGCAAAAAACGAATCTATTCAGGCCATCTTTGAAGCCGTTGATATTACCAGAAACACTGAGAAAAAACTATATGTGACCGGATGCCTCTCGCAAAGATATAAAAATGAATTGCGTGCGAAAATACCCGAAGTGGATGCCATATTTGGCACAGAGGATTATGAAAATATTCTAAAATCCCTTGGCGAATATGATTTTCATCCGGAGGATATGTATAAAATGCGTGATCTGACCTCTCCGGGACATTTTGCCTATATCAAAATAAGTGAGGGCTGTGATCATACCTGTGCCTTTTGTGCCATTCCGGGTATTCGTGGCAAGCATCGCAGCCGGACTATTGAGTCAATCCTGGCAGAAGCAGAAACTCTGGCTGCTAAGGGCGTGAAGGAATTGCTTCTGGTTTCGCAGGATACATCTGCTTACGGGCGAGATATCTATGGTCGGCCAAAGACCGTTGAGCTGATTAAAAATCTGGCGGATGAAAAAATGTTTGCATGGATTCGGCCACTGTACTGGTATCCTACAAATTTCCCATTGAAATATATAGAACTTATGAATGAGTATGAAGCAATCGTATCATATTTGGATATGCCGATACAACATGCCGGCGATAATGTGTTGCGAAATATGCGCCGGGGTGAAACAAAGAGGTCACTTGATGAGTTATATAAAAATATAAAATCAATCAGACCGGATATCGCCCTGCGTACAACACTAATATTGGGTCATCCGGGAGAAACGGAACAGGATTTTGAGTATTTGAAGCAATTTATTTCTGAAATTCGTTTTGATCGTATCGGAAGTTTTATATATTCTGATGAAGAAGGTACAACAGCATTTGATTTATCTGATAAAGTCGATCGTAAAGTGGCGGTACGGAGACGGGACGAAATTATGAATATGCAACAACAAATCTCGGCAGAAAAAAATAAAATACTAATCGGTACCAGGCAAAAGGTAATTATTGACGGCTATGATTCCACACAAAAAGTATACCATGCCCGAACGTCACGTGATGCCCCTGAAATTGATAATGAAGTAATAATTAACGTTGAAGAGCCGGATTTGGAACAGATAGGTACAATGCAAATGGTTGAAATTACAGATGCAGCTGAATATGATCTCTTTGCTCAATTAGAGAAAAGGTAGTGTCAAAAGTTTTATGAAAAGTTATGAAAACAGCAACAGGAACTGAATAT
>CAYULK010000205.1:0-5980 GCA_964445625.1 uncultured Calditrichota bacterium | reverse complement strand
TTATATAATGATTCGCGGGAATCTTATCTGCGTCTGGCACTTCAGTATGAGGATTTTGTTTATGATTCTAAAAATGATTTTGCCGGAAAATCAATCCAACCACCATTGAGTGCTACCTGGTCAGCACGAACGGGTCGCGATAAATTCTGGATATATACCGAGGGGAGAATTTCAACCGGTTTTAAACGAACATTTCCCGATGAAGAAAAGTCACCCGATATGCGAACACATGACCAGGTTAGAAATGATGTAAAATTTAAACTATATTACACACCGGATGAGCTGTCACTACTGATGATTGGTTTACATCTGTATCAATTTTCAGAGAAAAAAACATTCTCAGAACCTACATTTAATTATTTATATGAAAATCGCTTCACAGACTATTTTGTTGAGTATATAAACCGTATTCGCCAAAAACATAGAATCAGATTTATCGGTCATCTCGTTACACAGGACGCTTCAGACAGTGGATACAGGGCCCACATCTTTGAGCGGAGAGACATATTAGCCGGTGGATTTTATGAATATATTATGGGCAGTCATTCAATTGAATTGGGTTACATGTTTACCAATTTCGATTATGATTATACAGACTATAGCACCAGATTAGATTATGATGACAGAGGATATACGGACAAACTGAAGCTGGGTTGGTTTTTTTCATTTCCCAATGATGCGCAAATCAATATTTCCCTGAGTCATCAGGTGAGTATTGGTGGATTTGGCGGGGCAAATTTACAATATATTATGTTTTTTTAGTCAGCGGAAGGGAATAATTACCGGTTTCCTACCCTCCAGCTGCCCTAACAGCCGGGGCTGGCCTGTGGAAAAACCCCAGTTAAAATTTTTACTGCCGGCAACCGAATTTGGAAAGTATGCGAAACCGATCTGGAAAGAGCTTAATACAAGATTATCATTTCGCAAGCGAAATATAAGTCCTATAGCTGAATTAATTTTTTTGACATCAGGTGGTTTGTAATTAGAACCGATCCACCCGACATCTAAAAAACCCTCTATAGCAAAACGGAATCCGTACCAGTTCCATGGCGAAAAGACAATAGACTGCAGACTTAATTCGACTCGTTGAGTTCCTCTCAACTTATCAGAATTAAAGACAGGTACACCATGCTCCCGCTCCAGATCCACTTGATCATCATTGAGACGGCGAACTCCAATCGTATACGAACCTGAGATAAACTGTCTTAGTTTATAGTCAGCACCGAGGTTAAACATATTTGTGAAATATAACCAGCCGAGATTAATAACGCCGTCTTCCATTCTCTGTCCGTCATAAAAACTTCCGGCACTAACCGTACCCAGAATATATCCAAATTTATCGGAGAAAGTAGCGCCTCGGAGACGAATTCCGGCATACATTCTTTCCTCAAATTCAGTGTTACCATATCCGGCAGTAATACTCAGATTATAGCCATAGGGAATGTCCTCAGTATGTCCGAATCCTAATATTAAACTACTTTTAAAGTACAGGGTTTTTGTAAGGTAAATACCGCTTAAGAAATAGGAATAATCATGAAATGCAAAATTGGAGTCCGGTTTAACCAGGGGGCGATCTTTAAAATCATCGCGATAATAGCGAAAGGAGACGGTTAGATTTTTTCTGTTACCGGCATCGTGCAGCTGAAAAGCACGGCCAATCCAGTAATCCTGAGCCAGGGCACTATAATTTAGCTTACGGATATCTTGCAGATCTAAATAATTTCGATTATAACTGACCTCCAAACCACCGGCATATTTGGTTTGTGGCGTCAAGAAACTTCTGTTAAGGCTTAGTCTGAGTCCATCATTTTCATACAAATTGGCATAATTAATTAATCCTGAGACGAACGTTCCGGAAATATTACTGATAAAAAATTTGCCATCATAGCCAAACTCAGGCGATCTGGCGGCATTAAAATGAAATTCATTGTAAAATTCCCAACCCATACCCAGTAAATTGCGTTCATAAAGATTTAATTTAAAGTTTTCAGGAGAATTTGCTGAGCCACCGACTCCGATTGAAAATACATCCTGGGTAATAATGATAAGGTCAACGACATCTTCCATATCATCATTAACTATCGGGATAATTTTCACGTCGTGGATAAAAGGCAGGCTGCGGATGATTCTTTCGTTGTCAGCCAGTCTGAAGGGGTCAATCGTATCGCCGGTCGCAACGATCATGTTATCCAGGATCACTGCATCACGCGTATCTATATGTATTTTACTTGCCAGATTTGCTAATCCGGTAGTTGGTATTTCTGTAGTATCGTGGATGGATCCGCCAAAGATTTGAACATTCCTGCGATATATTTTTCCAATCCGTTTACCCGTGAACGGAATAAAGACATTTTGACTTTCATTAAATTCATCTATATATGTAAGATCTCTGCGACGTGTTGTGTCAACAAAAATAGAATTATAAATCAAATTGTAAACATCATCGGACAGTGATGTATGTATTGAGTCGGATTTGCCGAGCTCATGAGCCAGAGTATCCTCAGGGGAATGTGATTCATAATCACCCGGTATAACGGGATCAATGTGCTGACCTGTAACAGGTAAAAAAATCTGGCCGGATAAAACAAAAGCGAGAAGTAATATGAAAACTTTTGTACGATTCATAGCATTATATTAATGAATAAATGATATATACTGAAAGAGTCAATTAAATTAATTCCAGACAAGTTAGAAACTATTCTGGTTATATCTCATCGTCGTACAATTGATTCTCTTGATGGAATCACATATTTTAAAATATATGATGAATCTTTATATTAATTTAGTCGTTTCATTAAATTGTTTCTATAAATAACCCACCCCCTCTTTCCCCCTCCCTAATCCGAATTAGGGAGGGGGATTAAAGGGGTAAGGTCAGTAAAAATCTGTTAATTAATCGAGTTAAGAAATATGAAAACAACCCTCATTTTAGTATTAATCCTGACTCTGATGATAGCCTGTGGCCGGAATAGTGTCCGGGTCCCAACCATTACAGAAGAGCAAAACGGAAATTATTTGTATGGTAAATTTGTCTGGCATGATCTTGTGACGGATGATATTACCCTGGCGCGTGATTTTTATGCTGAGTTATTTAGCTGGGAATTCGAAGGACGCGGTGGCGACGGGGCGCCATATTTAACCGCCCTGCATAATGACATACCTGTTGCCGGAATCGTTAAGTCAGATCGTCTGCAGGAAGGAGTGAATGAATCTCGCTGGATTAGTTATATTTCTGTTCCTGACGTAGATAAAGTTTCCGGATTTATTTTAGATAATGGTGGATTGATCTATTCGGCTCCGATGGATATAGAAGTCCGCGGACGATTGGCAATTGTCGGTGATAACAAAGGAGCTGCATTTGGTATATTGTCAGCGAATGGCGGGGATCCTGATGATACAGAGCCGGAAACAGGAACATGGTATTGGCATGAACTTATTACATCTGATCCGCAAAATGTAATTGATTTTTATACCTCTCTTGCCGGTTACAAGGTGAAAAAGATTTCTGCCAATGGTCTTAACGACTATATTGCACTTACAGTTGAAGATAAATTGCGGGCTGGAATTACATCCGTTCGCTGGGAAAATGTCCGTCCGAATTGGTTGTCATACATCCTGGTAAGCGATATTCGTTCAATAATATCACGGGCAGAAGAGCTCGGGGCCACAGTAATTATTGCTCCGGATCAGAATATCCGTAATGGAACAATTGCAATACTGGCCGATCCAACCGGTGCTGTATTCGGTATACAGCAAGGGTCGATTTAAAGTAGAATCAGCCATACCTCATATCGTCAAATGGTCATGAAATTCTTTATTGCCACGGATCTTCACAGAATTTTATTGTCAATTTCCATTAATTTAATTTTTGTGCTTTTGCAGAAATTTAAAACCGGCATCCAGCTGACTTAAAACTTTAATATTCCTCTCATATACATCTTTCCTAAAATGTATGGTATCTTCCCTCTCAATATCAGGAAAAGCAGTAAAATATAGTAAATATACCGGTAGTTGTTTTTTTATGTATATAGTTTTTGTCTTTTTTGATTTTACTAATTCATCAATTTTTTGCCGGTTCCAGTCATTCTGGTCGTGCAACAATTCTTCGGCCAGATCGAATGGATTTTCGACACGAATGCAACCGGAACTAAATGTTCTTTCTGTCCGGCTAAAAAGACCTTTACTCGGTGTATCATGTAAAAAAACGAAGTGCTTGTTGGGGAATATAAATTTTATACGTCCCAATGCATTTGTCGGACCTGGATCCTGGCGAATAGCAAAAGGGAAATTCTTGGCCGGGTATTGAGACCAGTTAATTGTTCCAGGATCAACTGTTTTCCCGCTGTGGGTTATTACTTTCATATTTTTTTTCTGCAGATATCCCGGGTCCCTCTTAATAGCTGGAATTACATCCCTTTTTAGAATCGTTGGTGGTACTGTCCAGGTCGGGTTGACAACCATATACTTCAAATACGCTTCAAAAATTGGTGTCTGGCGATATGGTTTGCCGACCTGTACGCGGCCATGCCAGATTAATTTATTGTTTAATACAAAATTTGCCCGGAATCGTGCAATATTTACAAGTATATAATCAGGCGAGGCTACATCCAGAATCCAACGGAGCCGTTCCAGATTTACCCGTATTTGTTTGATTTTATCTTCAACCGGAATATTTAGTGTTGCAATGGTCCCCTTTCCGATGAGGCCATCTTCTTCCAGACCATGACGATATTGAAATCGTTTAATCCCTTTTTCAAGGAATTTATCGTATAACGTACTATCGATAACTATCGTATCTTGCACATCTGCCGTTGCTAACAATCTGGTCCTGATCTGAGTGACGCGTTCATCACGCATTCCGGGTTTTATGGTTGGTCCGGCATTTATTTGAGGCCATCCGCCCGAAGCCGCAATATCACGATAATAAGCGAGAAATTTTCGCAGTTTAAGATAGAGTAAATCTTTGGTACGATGTTGGTCCACGAAATTATACAATGAGGGAGCTGATAAAAGTTTTTCCAATAAGACGGGTGGATTAATATCATTAACCTCAATATATATATTCCAGTTGGGATCCAGATGTACCGGATCAACTTTGCCGAATATCATATGATATACCAGTCGTAATAGGGCATCTGTCAGAATTAAGTCAAATTCGGCCTTCAGTTTTGGTGGAACATTTTCAAAACTTTCAATAATATTCTGATATCTCAGCAGAGCTGATTTGTGATAATCTTCCGGTATTAAACCCTCCAGTCTGCTTTCGTCAATCAACTGTAACAAATCACTTATATCCTGTTGCTGATTCCAGGCTGGAGAAAAATTGCGCTGCTCATAATATTCGGATATGATATTATGCATTGCGATTGAAGTTCCACTGATTTCCACTTCTATATTTTGGCGCATATTTTCACAATATGTCCGTATAATTTCATCTTCTGATACCTCCTGAGAGCACAAAATCAAAGGAATTAAGAGTAAAGTGAAAAAGTAAAGTATGCGAAAAGTGTACATTTGTTTGATCTCCATTTTTATATTGTAAGAGATTGTTTCGTAGATCATAATTCTCTCCTTATGCTGATATCTTGTCCTTGTCATTGCGAGCGTAAGCGAAGCAATCTGTTTTTTCCAGGGCAACTGATTTAAAGAAATAATCTATAAATCTGAGCTGTTTACGATTTGGGACAGCTTAAGATAGTTCTGATCGCTGTGATATATAAAAAGACAACTGCCATCCTTGATTGTATCAATTATCTTCTTTGATATCTGTGGGGGCAGGGCCGGACATCCCCAGCTTCTTCCCAGCCGTCCATTCTTTTTTATAAAATTATCGGTCGCATAATTTGCACCGTGAATCACAATGGTGCGATCATGAGCCCTATCATTGATACCAGATTCGATGCCATCAAGTTTTAGCGAATAGCCATGTTTACCATTGTATGTTTTACCGGTCATATAAAATCCCAGACTGCTCTGCAAT
>CAYULK010000204.1:0-5991 GCA_964445625.1 uncultured Calditrichota bacterium | reverse complement strand
TCTTTATTATTATTTCAGCAAGACCTTAGCAATGGTTTGTAGCTGCATATTTGAAGTGCCTTCGTATATGGTACCAATTTTGCTATCGCGATAGAATTTTTCGACGGGATATTCCCTCGTGAATCCATATCCGCCAAGCACCTCAACAATAAGTGAAGTTATTTTCTGTGCCAGCTGCGATGAGAATAATTTTGCCATTGCGGCTTCTTTCATAAATTTCAACCCGGCATCTTTCAAACGTGCAGCATTATACACCATTAGTCTGGCCGCTTCCAGTTCTGTTGCTGCCTGGGCCAATTGAAATTGCAATCCCTGGAAACTGGATATTGGTTTGCCAAATTGTTCTCTTTCCTTAGCATAATTAATCCCGTACTCAAAGGCGCCCTGGGCCAGACCAACCATCTGTGCCCCGATACCAATTCTGCCCTCATTCAGCGTTTCAATAGCAACCTTATACCCTTTGCCGACCTCACCAAGAACATTTTCTTTTGGCACATTACATTGATCGAGGATTAGCTCGCAGGTACTTGAGGCCCGGATTCCCAGTTTATCTTCCTTTTTTCCCACCTGAAAGCCCTCAAATTCATGTTCAATGATAAATGCCGTGATACCTTTATAACCTGCTTCCGGATTCGCATTTGCAAATAAAATATATATCTCGGCTTCATCGGCATTTGTAATCCATAATTTTCTTCCCGTCAATTCAAAAAAATCTCCCTTATCCACCGCCCTGGTAGCAAGTGCAAATGCATCACTACCCGATCCGGCTTCAGAGAGAGCATATGCGGCCATTTTTTTAGTTGCCAGATCCGGCAGGTATTTAGCCTGCAATTCTTCAGAACCCCAGCGAAGAAATGCATTATTTACGAGTGTATTTTGAACATCCACCATTACGGCAACCGATGGATCAACTGTGCTGAGAGCCTCAACTGCGAGAATCGACATAAAGAATGATGTTTCAGATCCGTTGTATTTTTCAGGAATCTCAATACCCATCAATCCCATTTCAAACAGCTGGGGAGGAATTGAGGGATCCATTTTTGCACTGTCATCCATATCTTTTACGAGTGGCGTTACTTTTTCCCTGGCAAAGTCGCGAACCGTATTATAGAAAAACTGTTCATCTTCGGTTAAACTAGTCAGAGGTGATATGAGATTATCACTCATTTGTATTACTCCCTGTTATTAATCAAACTTTTTTATCATCAGCCAATCGAATTGGCCATTTTCCTTTAATGAGTAAGTTACCGAATCCATTATCTTTGTCATGATTGAAATGCCCATACCATGGCCTTTCAAATGTTTGATATTTTCCGATAGTCCTGATTCAGATGTGGTTTTTTCAAATGTGAAGGAAACATCACGTTGTGTCAGTACCGATATATAAACCACACCGTCGATTACCCGGCGAAAGCGAATTTTTTTTCCAACAATGGACTCTGAATAAGGCGGATATTCATTGTTAATTTTTATTCCTGGTCCATGATCAAAGATAGACACAACCAGATATTTTGACCCGATCTCCAGTTGAAATCGTACCATCCCATCCAATTTTGCCGTATCCGAGTGCTTTACGATATTTGTAAACACTTCATTCATCACCGTACTCAAACTATCACGCTTATTTTCATCTTCGGGATATATATGAGCGCCGAGTGACCGCATAAAATCTTCGACCAGGCTGGTATAGATAATCTGACTGGGCACATGCAGACGAATAATATCTTGCATCATATCAGGCAGATTCTTTTTCCGGTTCGAGTGGAATATAAAATCTGAATTTGATCCATTTATGTGTGACGGATGTACAGGTGATGTCCCCATGGTGCAATCTCAATAAATTTTTTACATTATACAAGCCTATTCCGGTTCCTGCTTGCATATTACTCAATTTAACTGTTTTAAATTTATCAAAAATATTATTACAAATATTTTCAGGTATATGACGACATTTATTTTTTACGGTAACAATTAAGTTTTTTCTCTCATTTTCAATGACAATTTCAATCATACTGTCATTGTCGCCATATTTTGCAGCATTCTCCAGAAGATTACGCATGATGATCTCAATTAGTTGCTCATCAGCCATAATCATCGTTTTTTTAGCCTGCACTTTTTTCTTGACACGCATCGATTTTAAAGAAAATTCATGATCCAGTTCCGATTCCAGTGGTGTTAGTATATCTACATCAAAATCTATTAAGCGATAATCGGGTTTTAACAATTCTTTCTCACTAAGTGACATCTTTAAAATCGAATCAACCATATTAAAAAGTTTTTTTATCACGCGGTCACTGGAATAATGAAGATCCAATAATTCCTGTTTATCCTCTTTACGCAGCCTGTTTTCCAGAAGCAGATTATATCCCTGAGTAGTGGTAAGAAGATTCTTAAATTCATGAGTCAACAGACTCAGGACTTCCTCATAACCCTCTTTAATATTGATAAGTTCCTGGTTGTCATCAAGTAATTCTTCCTGAGTCGCCAACAGGATTAAATGCTTTCTATCCTTAAAAAATTCTGAATCAATACTATTTTCAGTTGGGGTATCCATTTTGTCAGAATATTTTTTGAGGATATCTAGTATAATTTTATCAGGTAATTGATTACGACGGATCTGTTCCAATCCGCGTTCAAAGAGATGGTGGTAAACATCAACACCCCGTTGATGTTTATCTGTATTGCTCAAATAATTGTTTTTTGGCATGTGTAAAAATGATGGTGTCTCAGATCATTAACTGCTACAAATATAAGAAATAAATAAATTAAATAAAAAAGGGCTGTTCCAAAATTACCGAAACAGCCTCATTTTTCTCGTTTGAACTCACGGTTCGTTTTATTTACGCTCAGCTGAATCCGGAACTGCCACAAGATGATGAACCGGCAAATGATCCGGCGCCGGACGATCCGACCGAACTAAATGCTGATAACATCTTCTCTGCATTATTATTTCCACATTTCGGACAGATAATATCCTCATTATTTGTCAGCGAAGAAAAAACAAGTTCTTCAAACAAATGATCGCAGTTACGGCATCTATATTCAAATATCGGCATTAACTTTTGACCTCCTCAATAACCATTCTTTTCTATACACTTTCTATTACTTTAATCAGCTTCATATTTACCTGTTCTGCTATCGGTTCGATATCATCCCGGCCAACAATACTCATCATTGCTTTGGCATCGATTGCAGCCACGACTGTATTATGGTCATCATCCTCAAAAACGACGACGTTGCATGGCAGTAATAATCCTATTTCCGGTTCAGCGGACAACGCCTGGTGTGCCAGGGCAGGATTACATGCACCCAGTATTTTGTATTTATTATAATCCACATCCAGTTTTTTCTTTAACGTGGCCCTGACATCGATCTCAGTTAAAACGCCAAACCCCTCTTTTTGCAACTCTTCTGTTACCTTCTGCAGTGCATCTTCATATGATAAATCAACTTTTTTTGAAAAACTATATGTCATTTTGTTCTCCTTTTATTCTACTCGGTAACCAACTTTCTTAAAAAGACTTCCGATCGGGCGCCGAGAATATATTTTTTTATTTTGGCGTTTTCCACCAACACAGTTGCCGGTGTTCCCATCACACCAAAAATTTTAGCCAGCTGCATATCCCGGGACAGATTTATTGTATGCACATCTTTATTTTCTTTACTCATTTTGTCTACCACCGGCGTCATTGTTCTGCAGGCGGAACAATTTGGTGAATAAAAATATAACAGCAATTTTTTACCGGATTTTACTTTATTTCCGATTTCACCACTAAACTCACCGATAGTTTTACCTTTTTTAAAAAAGCTTTGGACAAGAAAGTAAACCTGAATAAAAACAAAAAATCCAATGATAGATAAAACTATATATAATATTGTCTCAAACATTTTCCTTCTTCTTTCCTTTTTTTCCGTTAATGGATAATAATAAACCCATAATCATGCCATAAGTGGTACTGATATATGGGTTGCTGGTAATCGCACAGGATCCCGAATTACAACCGATAAAATAATAAAAGGCAAACCCCGCGGTACCACCAAGAACCAGATACGAGCCAATCTTAAATATTTTATTTGCAAACAATTCTTTCATTTTACATCCTTCTTTTTTTGATCTTCCGGCATATTATTCCAGGCAATCATGCCCCCAGCCATATTGAGTGCTTCGAATCCATTTTCTATCAGGATCTGTGTTCCGACTCCACTGCGATTTCCACTCCTGCAGATAACGATTATCTCACGGTTTTTATACTCATCTAATTCCCTGAGGCGCTCCTCAAGTTCATGCAACGGTATCAGTATAGATCCTTCTATATGTCCCATCGTTCCGTCATATTCTTCGCATGTTCTGACATCGAGAAGCAGGATCTGTTCCATGGAATCAATTTTTGCTTTGACCTGTTCAACCGATATCCCGGGAATATCATTTTTTGCATTATCCTGAAGAGCGTAGCCGGAAACTATCAGGATTGTAAAGATGACTGATATTCTTTTTAACATAGTTACTTCCCTATCGTTATTATTCAAGTTTGATGCATAAAAGATAAATAAGTTGCAAAATAATTATGCTTTTTTTCTTTTCTGATCAAATATCAGTTTTCCACCTTTAAAATTGACAGTAATCACATCATCTTTTGAGACAGTTCCCTCAATAATTGATTTGGCCAGTTCGTTGATAATTTCCCGTTGAATAAGACGTTTGATTGGCCGTGCTCCGAACTCCGGTTGATAACTATGCCGGGAAAGATAATCCAATGCATCCGCACCTAATTCAATTGTAACACCCTGTTTTTTAATACTTTTTGAAAGTTTGTCAAATTGCAGTTGAACAATCCTTTTTATTTCATCTTTACCCAGCGAATGAAATACGATCATTTCATCAACACGATTATAAAACTCCGGTGGAAGTTGTTGGCGTAACAGTTCCATAATATTTGAGCGGATCTCTTCATAAACAACCTCCTGGTTTTCATCCGTAATTGTTTGAGATTTTTCCATGATCAGGTGCGCGCCGATATTTGAGGTCATAATAATAATTGTATTTTTAAAGTTAACCGTACGCCCTTTATTATCAGTTAGCCTTCCATCATCAAGCACCTGCAATAACAGGTTAAATATTTCCGGGTGTGCCTTTTCAATCTCATCGAGTAAAACAACAGAATACGGCCGCCGGCGCACCGATTCAGTCAACTGTCCACCCTCATCGTATCCGACGTACCCGGGCGGTGATCCAATCAGACGTGATACCGAATGTCGTTCAGTATACTCTGACATATCAATCCGTACAATTGCATTCTCATCATCAAAAAGGAATTCAGCCAGAGCACGTGCCAATTCTGTTTTTCCGACACCCGTGGAACCCAGAAACACGAATGATCCTACCGGCCGGTTCTCATCACTTAATCCAGCCCGTGAGCGGCGGATTGAATCTGATACAGCGGTTACGGCCTCACGTTGACCAACCACCCGCTCGGCAAGACGGTCTTCCATATGCAATAATTTATCCTTTTCACTTTCCAGCATGCGTGTTACCGGAATCCCCGTCCATTTAGCCACAATTTCGGCCACATCATTATCATCTACTTCTTCCTTGAGCATCTGCTTTGTGGCTTGTAATTCAACCAGATGTTTATTTGCTGCTGCTAACTTTTTTTCAAGTTCCGGAATTTTGCCATAGCGCAATTCTGCCACGCGATTCAAATCACCTTCCCGTTCACTTTTTTCAATATTCGCCCGGCTTTCATCAATTTCTGCTTTGTATTGACGAATTTTTTGAATCTGATCTTTTTCCATCTGCCAGTGTGCCCGCAATTCGTCTCTTCCGGTTTTCAGATTAGCAATCTCTTGTTTCACACTTGTCAAGCGGTTTCGTGATACGGTATCTTTTTACTTTTACAGAGCAACCGCTTCTATCTCAAGCTCTTGTATTTTCCTTTAAACTTCATCAAGTTCTTCAGGCATCGAATCAATTTCAATTCGCAGCCGGGACGC
>CAYULK010000203.1:0-6051 GCA_964445625.1 uncultured Calditrichota bacterium | reverse complement strand
CTTGGCTTCCTTTGCATCTTTTTTCGCCTGCACTTTTGATACTTCACGGCGCTTGTCACGCTCAGTCTGCATCAATTCCCATTTCTTCATTTCTTCTTCAATTTTTGCTTCATCCAGTCCGATTTTCTGCAAATGGCGTTTGTGCATAACACCCTTTTGTTTAAACAGACTTCTGACTGTATCACTTGGCTGGGCACCATTGTCAAGCCAGTAATATACCCGGTCTTCTTTTATTTCGACCTTGTGTTTCTCACCCAGCGGATCATAAGAACCAATTATTTCAATAAATCTGCCATCACGTGGTGAACGCTGATCGGCAGCAACAATTCTGTAATAAGGTCTTTTTTTCCGTCCCATTCGACGTAATCGCAGTCTTACAGCCAAAGTAATATCCTCCGTTTTTAACTTCTTTTATCCTAATCCAAGGGGAATATTCTTCATCCCCCTTAAGGGCATTTTATTCATTCTTTTTAACATTTTTTTCATCTGACCAAACTGGTTCAATAGTTGATTCACATCCTGCACGCGTGTGCCGCTACCCACGGCTATCCGGCGGCGGCGGCTACCGTTAAGAACTTTCGGATTCCGTCGTTCCTGAACGGTCATGGAATTGATAATTGCTTCAATCCTTACGAAAGAGTGATCATCAACTTTTACATTTTTTGCCTGGGCTCCCAGTCCCGGAATCATACCTAACAGTTGGTCCAGCGGTCCCATTTTTTTAATTTGTTGTAACTGACTGTAAAAATCTTCGAGCGTGAATTCCTGCTTACGCAGTTTTCGCTCCAGTTTTTCAGCCTCTTCCTGATCAATATTGGCCTGGGCTTTTTCAACAAGCGTGACTACATCACCCATGCCCAGGATTCTTGATGCCATTCTTTCCGGATGAAAGAGTTCAATGGCATCATATTTCTCGCCAATGCCGATAAACTTTATTGGTTTTCCTGTGACAGCGCGAATAGAAAGAGCAGCACCACCACGAGAATCCCCATCCAACTTGGTCAGCACAATGCCGTCGAATTCCAGGCGATTACAGAACTCCCGAGCCGTAGTAACAGCATCCTGCCCGGTCATTCCATCAGCTACGAACAATATTTCATGTGGTTGCACCCGGCTCTTGATCATTTCCAGCTCCTGCATCATTTCTTCATTAAGATGCATACGGCCGGCGGTATCCAGAATCAGAAGATCACATGATTGTTTCCGTGCTGCCCCGATTGCATTTGAGCAGATACGCAACGGGTCAGTACCCTCTTCACTATAAACCGGAATATTCAAACTTTTACCAACCACTTTTAACTGCTCAATAGCCGCCGGGCGGTAGACATCTGCGGCTACCAGCATCGGATAACTTCCTTTTTTCCGGAAGAAGGAAGCCAACTTACCGGCAAAAGTGGTCTTGCCCGAACCCTGTAATCCAGCCAGCATAACAATGGTTGGCGGAATTCCGGCTGTTTTTATCTGTGCACTTGTCTCGCCGAGCAATTTAATCATCTCGGCATGAACGATCTTTACGATCATCTGTCCAGGTGTCACACTACGAAAAACATCCTGCCCCAAGGCTTGTTCCTGGACTGAGACAACAAAGTCTTTGACGATTTTATAATTCACATCCGCTTCCAGAAGAGCGCGGCGAATTTCTTTCATCGAGTCGGTAATATTCTTTTCAGTTAGTTTTCCGTAACCGCGTAATTTTTTAAAAACCGATTCGAGCTTCTGTGATAAATCGTCTAACATTCACAACCATACTTTAATTATTCAGAGCTTTTAAATTTAACAAAATAAAATTTCCTTGGCAATAATTTTGTTCATTCTTTTTTTTAAAATCTGAATTGTTCGCCACAGAGTTGGCATGCCAGTGCTGCCAAAAACTTTGTTTTTTCCAAAGGATCGCCAGGGCCATTAGCAAAATTTTTATTCTTAAAAAATATATACATCGCAAAGATGCAACGATATTTATGGCACGCGGATTTCGCAGATAAAGCTGCTTCTCACGGATTTTTAGTAATATATTTTTTTATCCGGCCGAAGGGCCCGTTTTACGGGTGATAATTCGTGGAATTAGTGGAAAAAAGTTCTTTAGTCACATTAGATCACTTTTAACTTTAGACAATATTATTGCATCATCCCAGGAATTTTAACTTTGCTGCAAATGAACCCTCCATATTATGCACATCCGGATAGGTCGTTATAAAATCACCCTCACGAAATGGCTCAAATTTGTCCTGTTGCGGAACAATGATTTCAAATTTACCTTTATTTTCGTCAAGAAATTTGTAGATTAATTCTTCATTTTCTCTTGGCTCCATGGTACATGTGCTGTAAACAATTGTGCCCCCGGATTTAATAAGATTTGCCATACTATTGATGAGTTTCAATTGCAGCTGTTCAAAACCGGAGATTTCTTCTTTACTACGCCGCCACTTGATATCCGGGTTTTTGCGGATCGTACCCAATCCTGAACAGGGTGCATCCAGGAGAATATGGTCAAAAACCCGGTTAAATGGCGGATGACAGCCGTCAGCAACGAGCAGGTGACAGGGAATTTGCCAGACACTGCAATTTTCCCTGAGACGCATCAGCCTGTCCGAAAATAATTCCATGCCAATTAAATTAATCTCACCGAGACATAAATCATAAAGTGCTGTATATTTACTTCCGGGTGCCGCACAGGTATCAAGAACAGTACTGTTTTTATCAGGTGCGAGTAATTCAACCGCCAACCGCCCGCTTTCATCCTGTACGCGACAAATCCCCTTATAAAAAAAACCGGCCCGGTGAACAGCCTGTACATCTGAAATTTTATAAACCTGATCAAAATAATCAGATTTTTTAAATCCAATATTATTTGTGGTTAATAGTTTTTCGAATTCAGATGTAGTTATTTTAACCGGGTTAATATGTAAATCGAACTCCGGCCTTTGATTCAGTGCCTGACATAAACTTTCCGTCTTTTCGGATCCCCACAAATCGATCCAGCGATTAATGAGCCACTCAGGATATGAGTACCGGACTGATAATTGTGTTTCCTTATATTTAAACTTCCGGGTCGGATCAGGTGGATTTTTATCCCGGAGATAATTACGCAAAATCGCATTGACCAGTGAACCGGATTTTGCGGTTATTTTTTTTCGGGCCAGAGTGACATATTCATTAACTGTAGCATGGGGTGGAACAAAATCCAGAAAATCGATCTCATATAAGGCAAGACGCAGAATATTTTTAACCGTACCGAGGACCTGTGCATATTTACCGTGGTAATAATTACTCGCTTTCCAATCTAACAGATTTCTATGTCGCAAAACACCATTTGTCAGATTGAAAAAAAACTTTTTATCCCTGTTACCCAGCGAGTGATTGTGTAGCAGATGTTCAAGAATCCTGGATATCTGACCCTGAGAGATGTCGAATTTCATCAGTGCAAGATATGACAATTCGCGGCTAGTCATTTTATATCCTGAGTTTAAAAGGATTTACTGAGGCCCAAAGATAATTGTCCATATGCCGGATCAAAATCCATGTCCAATCTCCAGCCCAGCTCATCAATCTCACGATTATGAATCCGGGCTACACGTAAGGCGTTTATAGCCGAAACCAGATGGTTCAGAATGATCCCACCAATGATAAACGTTCTTCGTTCTTCTATTTCAGTGGCTCTGATTCGCTGCCAATCATAGGACAGACGATTGGATTCGCCATCCCACCACCAGTAATTTATCGAATTTTCGGTGTAAATGGCACCAACATTGCGATCCCGGCGACGTTGCTCATTAAATCCGAAAATATTATCATATTTGCCAATATCAATCCAATATTGATCATTCTTGCCGTCTTGTGATACACCGGCATGCTGAGATGCAAAATTTATATAATCTTCACGCCGCGAGGATACCTGAATTTCATTGGCAATAAAGAGTCCCCACCCCACCGCTTCTATTGATAAAAACACTTTTGTATAACCTGTCTTCCCGACATAGGCCTCTCCAAGTCCGGGAAGCATCAGGCTTAAAAAGAAAGCGGTACCGAGCGACTTCTTTTCATCCCGGCCATTTATCAACTCAACATTCGTATCCTGATTTTGAGATAACGGATCCAGCTGATTATACAGTAATGGCGGCAGATCAGTAAAATTTTGACCGGAGACGATAGTTGCCGGAACGAATATTAGCAGGAGCAAAGATAATATGTTTCGTCTGCTACCAGGATAAATTGATACCATACATTTGTACCTGTTTATCTAAATATTTTCGGTTGTGAGCACTCAGTTTTACTTCCAAATCTTTATTATACACCCGTGCGGACCATGCCGCCTCCAGCGCACTTAACAGATGATTAATCATTATCACATTGATCGCTGCCGTTGCATTATCAAAATATTCATTAGTCTGATTACGCATATCACGATAGGCAAACATTTGCGGTGTCAGATTATTTGTATTTCCATAATATGCAGTATAATAATCTGCATCGTCCCAGGCATTGCCGAATTGTGTCAGATATTTATAAATCATTTCATAATACTGCTGTGTTTTTGTCTCAGGTAATTTATGAGTATGACCTAAGCGGTCTTCTAAAAAACGCAGACTATTTGCCATCTCCTGGTCATAATCAACCAGATAAACGATTCCGGTTTCGGGATTTCTATCGGTCAGCGTGTATAATGGCAGATTCTCAACATTTTGTTGCTGTGCCTTGTCATATAACCACGACCAGTATTTATGTTCACTCCAGTTCATATCCGCAAAACTGCGCATATCTGCATCACTCTGGTCACCTTTCGAATCATAAACAAAATATGCGGTCCAGGCAGCAACTTCGATCCCGGCAAATAATATCGTTTTCCAAATTGAGCCGTTGTAGTACTGGCCGGAGCCGGGAAGAACAGCCGAGTATAATGCGGCCCGTCCTACTGATTTCTTTTGTACCTCAATAACCTGCAATGAGTCGGTATGCTCAAACGACTCCTCCAGAAGCTGGTGCCTGTATAAATTAAGACTTAATCCCGGTTCACCTGCAAATAGGATGATTGTACTAATCAGTATAAAAAAGGTACTGCGACAGATCATTTTTGTATTCCTGCTTTACATCCTGTATTAATCATACTTACCACCGGCGTATCAGGTTTCCGAATCGCTCACGGATATCAAAGTCGAATAAAACGCCAAAATAATATCGCCAGTCGGTCTCGTAATTTATGTTATTTATTGTAATGTTGTCTAATGGATAGACAGCCTCCCAGAATATTCTGGTTGGAAATAAAAAATTAGAAAACGTGTCCAGACGAATCTGAAAGCCAAGATCACGTTTGAAATCATTGAAATCCAGTTCGTTTTCATCCCAGGCATAACCATAATCATAAAACACGCCAAAATAAAGTTTGTCCAGATAAATAGTAAATAATTGCCAATCAATATTGTTTATCAAGGGGAAACGGTAGGTCAGGGTTGTTATTAGTTTTTTGGTTCCCCCGAGACTATAATAAGAGTATCCTTTCATCCCGATCAGACCACCGGCATAAAGCCAGAAAAAATCATCGACCGGCCTGTCAATCAAACCAGCGCGTATTCGCGCAGCAAATGAATGGTTTTTAAAAATGGGGACTTTAAAATATTCTTCCCAGTCCAATTCAAACCTATGAAAAAAGTGGGGTTCATATACTTCAATATTTAGCGAAGTTCCAGTCTTGAAATCTGACAAAAATTCGTTATGTTCATAGGCATATTTAAAATATACATATCGCCCACCACTGGGATTGATGTGGGAATAACGGTCTCTTTTAACCATATCAAAGTGCATACTTAACTGCGCAGCTCTACCACTCAGATAGCGATAACGGAAAGTGAACGGCATTTCTGCGAAAGGATCAAACCAGTTTAGCTTGGCGTCATATAAACTGATAATATATGCCATGCGCCAGTATACATGACTTGGGAACTGGAAGGAGACACCTGTCTGGATTTCGGTAAGATTAAAATTTATATCCTGATCAATGATCTCCACATTTGTTTCTGACGTTGGTATCCCCAGTGTATCCGTAATATTCGCATTCAT
>CAYULK010000202.1:0-6081 GCA_964445625.1 uncultured Calditrichota bacterium | reverse complement strand
TTTAAATCTGAATGCTTCTACTGTACAGGAAAAGATTGCCACATATTTTACGGAGTATATCCGACTTCAATTAAACCAACTACAGGATTCATTGGACGTCAATGTGTATGAAGACGGATTGCGGGTATATACCTCGCTTGATACGCGTATTCAGCACTATATGGATGCTGCAATTGATAGTTTGATGCCTGCTTTTCAGGCAAGACTTCGCCGAAAATCATCTTTGTTAAAAAGAGTGAATAGCGGTAAAAAAGATTCCATATCTGATTCACTTTTCAGAGAGTTATCCACAGTACAGATAGCATTTCTGTGTATTGATCCGCATTCCGGCCAAATTCTGGCGATGGTCGGTGGCCGGGATTTCAAGAAATCGCAATATAACAGGGCAATTCAGGCTCCCAGACAACCTGGTTCTGCATTTAAACCTTTTGTTTATACAGCAGCCATTGACAATGGATACAGTCCGGCGGATGAGTTTTTAAATCAGCCTTTTGTTCTGATAAATCCTGATGGCACAAGATGGACACCACATAATTATGATAATTCAGTTTCCGGATTAATGACGTTACGCGATGCCCTGAAGGGATCAAAAAATTTGGTTTCCATCCGTCTGATTCAGGAAATAGGGCCATCACTTGTGGCAGATTATGCGCACCAGATGGGTATTTCAACAAAAATTCGTGCCGTTCCGTCGCTGGCACTGGGATCTTCCGAAGTATACCTTCTCGACCTTGTTTCGGCCTTTGGGGTTTACAGTAATAATGGTGTCTATGTTTCACCGGTTTCAATATTAAAAATCGAAGATAAAATGGGTAATACCATTTACAAAAGTCGCATGCACAGCCGCGAAGCCCTGCGCAAGGAAACAGCACATATTATGCGTGACATGTTAGAGAGTGTGATAAACAATGGCACGGGATATGCCGTGAAGCGGGATTATAAATTTTATGTTCCGGCCGGTGGTAAAACCGGGACGACCAATGACTATACAGATGCCTTGTTTGTCGGCTTTACTCCTCATGTAGCTACCGCTGTTTGGGTGGGATATGATGATCATCAATTATCCCTTGGTAGTGGTGAAACAGGTGCGCGTGCGGCGCTCCCGTTCTGGGGATTGTTCATGAAGACAATGTATGATTCCATTTCATTTCCGGCCGCTGAATTTGAAGAATCCGCGAATATCATAGAATTGACAATTTGTAAAGAAACCCAAAAAATAGCGACACCGTATTGCATCGATCAGATAAAAGAAAAGTTTATATTGAAATATGCACCAACCGAATCATGTGATGTACACACCGGCCGGCAACAGGTTAGAAAAAACCGACGCAGAACATTCTGATATAAAGTAAAAACAAGTTGACCATATCCCGTCAACCTCACAATTTACCCTTATACCCTAATTCCTAAGCCATTTTTGTGGATTTTCGGTTTTCTGATCTGAGAACAGAGCAAAATGCAGTTTGGTTCCTTCAAGTGAACCCGAATCACCTGCCAGTCCTATTACTTCGCCTGTTTCAATTAAAGTATCTAATTCGATCAGTATTTCTTCCAGGTGTGAATAAACAGAGTAGTAACCTCCACCGTGATCAAGGATAACTGTGTTGCCAAAGCCCGAAAGATAGGTAATCATAGTTACAACACCGGTAAAAACAGCATGTACCTTATCCCCGGCCTTTGCACGAATATCAATTCCTGTATTATTGATTGTCGTCTTCAGGCGTGAATTACGCTGCTTACCGTATTTATGTATGATCTTTCCCTGAAGCGGCCAGGGTAGCTTTCCCTTATTTTCACGAAAATTTTTTGCATCAAGAGTATATTGTGGGACGCTTCCACCCTGTTTTTCCCTTGCTTTCCTTTTATGTTCCAGCGCGACAATTATTTGATACAGCTTTTGATATTCAGTTTCTTTGTCCCGCAACTTTTTGTTAAGATTCCGCGAAGTCCATTTGAGGCGATTTACCAGAACTTTCTTCTGATCTTTTTTTTCCAGATAATTTAGTTCTTCCTGCTCCTTCTTCTTAAGTGAATTAGTAAGTGCTTTCAGATCATCGGTCAGCTGATTATTAAGATGCGATATTTCAGCTATTTCATTTTTAATATTGTTAATCAGCCGTTCTTCCTGTTCGGTAAAAAACTGAAGGTATTTTGCGCGAATCAGCGCATGGTTTAGCGACCTGGAATTTAATAAAAGTGAGATGTCTCTGATTCTGCCATGCTTATAAGTATCAACCACCCAAAATGAATAGTGCTGCTTCAGTTTTTTTAGATGGAGCTGACTGGCGATCAGGGTAGAACGGGTTGAATGCACTTTTCCCAGTAATAAATGTCCCTCTTTTTTTTGCAGATTTTTGGATTTTCCCAGGAGTGATAGTTCAAGATCGATGTATTTGATTTGCTCAAATGTGGAGCTGGATTGAATATCGGCTTTTGCAATCAGCCTTTTTAATTTATTTATTTCATTCTTAACCTTATCGAGGGCACTCCGGTTTTGCGAGATCTTCCTGTCATAATCTCCCTCAGCCAGAGCAGATGAAAATAAGAATGCAAATATGCAAAATAACTTAAATTTCATAATCGGATTGCCATAGAAAAAATATGTGATTCATCTAAAATTTGATGCATTTGCAGTGCATAATCAAAAATAAATGCACCCCAATAAATACCTAATCCCAAACAATATGAATTTACTGCGTCTTGTAAACCAATGCGAATGAAAATTGGATATTCAAACTTATATGATATTCCAAGCCGATAATCGGGTTCAAACCGAATATCACGAAATATTTCTGCTGCAATTATTAATCGGTCCTGGGGAATATAACAAAATCCCAAACCGAAACATTGTGGTAATTCTTCAGAATTATAGCCGATTACAGGTTGATTTATATTTGTAACCATAGCCCCGCAATAAAAAGTATTATCAATGTTATATAGTATCCCCAGATTGATCCCAAAACAATTATCGGCACCATATCCGGATATCGATAAAAAATAAGATTGAATTCCAAGACCGACAAAAAAGTCCCCGGCAATTTTTATTGCCGATGCAACAGAAAATTGAATCTCCTGATATTTGGTATTACCAAAACGACTGATACTAATGGCAAATGGGGATTGGAGAAATTTAAACCCCAGCACAAAATCAAATTGGGAAACACCATGAAATCTATAAAAAGTTCGGGCAGATAATTGGGCATAAAAATCTGATCCGGTATCAAGGGCAGCTGGATTATCAAATATTGCAGTTAGTGAGAAGGGAATAGCAACCGAGGCATTTCCCATAGCAAAGGATGTTGCACCAGCTTCTGTCTTTTCAAAAGCAGCGGCGGAATAATGTACCGTGATAAATATTATTATAGTGATCCATTTCATATTATGAAAAAGGAGGTACAAAATATATGCCACAAATTTTATTTTTATTGAAGATTGAGTAATATACCGATATATTAGAAAGTTCTAATAAATAATTAGATTAATCTAATTTGGAGAGTTCAGTGAGTCTTTCACATACCCAGCAGGACTATATTAAAACAATCTGGAGGATTGAAGACAACTATCAGGTAGCAAAAATGAAACTAATCGCGGAGGAGATAGGTGTTAAACCCCCAACCGTATCAGCAATGATCCGGCAGTTGGGGAATCTGGATTTAATCACCTATAGTAAAAAAACAGGTGCATGTTTAACAAAAAATGGTAAACGAGAGGCCGAAAGAATTATTCGAAATCACCGTCTGATAGAGACTTTCTTACAAAAAGTACTAAATCTGGAGGAATCGTTACTTCATGGTGAAGCCGAAAAGCTCGAACATGCTATATCTGACCGCGTAATAATGAAAATTGATGAGTATTTAGACCATCCCAGCACGGATCCACATGGATCAAAAATTCCGGGTCCCGATGATAAGCCGGTAACTTGCACATTAGACGAAATTGGAGTAGATATTGATTTCCGTATCAGCAGGCTTCCGGAGTCAGATAAAGAAAATGTTTTTTGTCAGCAAAATGGATTTATCCCCGGAGGTCGGTGGACAGTCAAACAAATTGAACCTAATGGTGAGTCATACCTGGTAACCGATGGTCACAATTATCTGGCTTTGTCCGCAGTGTTGGCAAAGGTGATAATCGTTGAAGTTATTGACAAATAAATAAAAGTGCTTAATATTTTAAGATGCGGAGAGTAATATGAGTTATAATCCCATTGAAGCTTTGATATTGTTTTTGCTAGGTACATTCTTGTTTTTGCTTATCGTATGGCCGGAGTGGGGAATATGGTTCCGGTTAAAACGAGTCATGCGTAATAATAAGCGCATCATGATGGAAGATGCCCTTAAAGAAATGTATGAATGTGAGAGAAATAGACAAGAATATTCTGTTAAAAGCCTGGCCGGTTCTCTGGCAATATCTTCGGATCAGATGACAGTGGTCCTAAAACGGCTAACCGAATTGCATTTAATTGAGTATATCGCGAAAGGATTTCGTCTTTCGGAATACGGCAGGGAATATGCCCTGAGAATTATTCGTATTCATCGCCTATGGGAGCAGTATCTTGCTGAAAAAACAGGCGTCCCTGAAATATCCTGGCATAATGAAGCCGATAAACTTGAGCATGATAGCAGTGAAGACCAGATGAATGAAATTAATCATATTTTGGGATATCCCAGATATGATCCACATGGTGATCCTATTCCAACCGAATCGGGCGCTTTACCACCAAGTGATGGTATTGTACTCACCGATTATACAAAGAATATACCGGCCGCGATCATCCATATCGAGGATGAACCGAAGTCGATTTACGAGGAGATTATTAATCAAAATATTCATATTGGAATGATATTGCAGAGAGTTTCGGAGGATAATGACAAAATCACGATAAACCTCGAAGGGCGAAAAATTGTTTTATCTAAATTGGTGGCAGCGAATATAACCGTTCGCGAGGAAGAAAAAAAAGAAAAAATAGAAGTCGAACCGGAGAATCTGACCATGCTTGACATTGGTGAAAAGGGGCAGGTTGTCTCAATATCAAAAGCGTGCAGAGGACCACAAAGACGCCGTCTTATGGATCTTGGTGTACTCCCCGGGACGGTGGTTACTGCAGAAATGAAAGGTCTGGGAGGAGATCCCACTGCTTTCAATATTCGTGGAGCAAAAATTGCATTACGTCGTGATACGGCTGAACTGATTCATATTAAGAGATTAAAAAAGGTGGCATAATGGCAAATAAAGATTGTGTTAGTTGCCCGGTACACAATATATCTAACTTACAGAAACTTGGTGTAAATATGGATTCCTGGGATTTTGTGATTGCCCTGATCGGAAATCCTAACACCGGCAAAAGTACCGTGTTTAATGCTCTTACCGGCTTGCGTCAGCATACCGGTAACTGGCCGGGAAAAACAGTTGTCCGGGCTGAGGGCGGCTATGAGTATGGTGATCAAAGATATAAAATTGTTGATTTACCCGGTACATATTCCTTGTTATCCACCAGTACCGACGAAGAGGTGGCGCGTAATTTTATTCTGTTCGGTAAACCGGATGTCACAGTCATGGTGATAGATGCTACCCGTCTGGAACGGAATCTGAATCTGACGCTACAAATTCTCGAGATCACTGACCGGGCAGTTATTTGTCTGAATCTTATGGATGAGGCTGAGAGAAATAAGCTTAAAATTGACCACAGAACATTATCCAGAGAACTTGGGGTACCAGTCATATCAACCAGTGCCCGTCAAAAAGCAGGCATCCCGGAATTACTCGCCGCGATACAAGAAGTTGCCACGGGCAAGTATATTTGTAAACCGCATCGGATTGCCAGCCGGTCCAGGGAACTGAAACAGGCATTGCAAGAATTGGTTGTAAAAATTGAAAAGCAGTTTCCCGGATTAACCAATCATCGCTGGGTTGCTCTCAGATTACTTGAAGGTGATCCACAAATGATTGACGCTGTAAAAACAGGAAAACTTGCCGGCCTTTTAAATGAAAATCAGCTGGTATCAGCAGAATAGAAGAACAATAGGAAAATCATGACAACAATGATAAAAAATAATTCGCATGCAGATATTTTGGATACTGCAG